>JAURMJ010000264.1 GCA_030830765.1 Quisquiliibacterium sp. | reverse complement strand
TGGCCTCACAGATGTGGTTTCTGGCCTTCTCGATCCAAACCGCAGCAGCTGTACGCACGCTGGGGCTTGTCGAAATCCTGTTTGCGCAGGCGGCCTCGCGCAAGCTGTTTGCCCAGAGCACGACCCGGCGCGAAGGCGTCGGCATCGGTCTGATGCTCGTTGGCCTGGTGCTGCTGGTTTCGGCCTGAGTGCACTCATCGGGACATCACGACGAGCGTCGCTGCGTACATGCTCACCCAGGCGACTGAGGCGGCGTTCAACAATCACGCCGAATGTCGGCTCAGCCGACTGCGCGTCGCTGCGGGACGCCTTTCAGAGAAGCCTTCACATCATGATGCCGCCGGATACCTCGATCACCGCGCCATTGATGTAGCTCGCATCATCAGACGCCAGAAATGCGTAGACACTGGCAATTTCCTCCGGCTTGGCCATCCGGCCAAGCGGCACCTTCGCTACCAGTGACTCCATCACATTGGCCGGGATTGTCTTCAGAATTGGCGTCTCGACAAAGCCGGGGCAGACCGACACCGCGCGGACGTTGTAAGGACCGAGCTCACGAGCCCAGGTATTCGTGAAACCGATCACACCGGCCTTGGTAGCCGCGTAGTTCGTCTGCCCAAAATTGCCATACAGACCGACCACCGATGATGCGTTAATCACAACGCCGCCGCGCTGCTCAATCATCGTACCGGCCACCGCCTGGGTGCACTCGAACACGCCCTTCAGGTTCACTGCAACCACCTGGTCGAACTGCGCTTCGGTCATTTTGACCAGCCGAGCATCCTTGGTGATGCCGGCATTGTTGACCAGTACATCGATCCGACCCCAGCGTTGCAGAACAGCGGTCACCATCGCGTCGATCTGCACCCGGTCGGTCACGTCCACCACCTGGCCAAATACTTCGCCCCCCAGCTCCTCACAGGCGGCGCGCACACGCTCTGCCCCGAGATCGACCACAACAACACGAGCGCCATCGTCCAGAAAGCGCCTCGCGGTGGCCAGTCCGATCCCGCTGGCCGAGCCGGTGATGATGGCAACCTTGTCCTTCAACCTCATGCCAATGTCTCCTTGTTCTGGGCGCTGCCGGCAAACGCCAGCACCTCATCGATGTAGTCGGCAAAGTCCGACAGCCCATGATCGCTGCCCTCCAGCAGATGCAGCTTCGCGCCAGGGTAATGACCGACCATCTCGCGCCAGTCGAGCAACTCGTCGCCCTTAGCCGCGATCAGAAAGTAACGCTCGGGACACGTGATTCGCTCGATCTGCAGGGCCCGCATCTCGTCCAGATACTCGTCCCGGAATTCGAAGGGTTCGTCGCTATGGAACATCGTGCGCGGCCCGTTGTACTCCTTCAGATCCCTCGCTGGCTGCACGGCAGGATTCAGTAGTACGGCGCGACAACCGACCCGTTCGGCCAGCCAGGTTGCATACAACCCGCCCAGGGAGCTGCCGACCAGCGTGTCCTGCCGCGTCGGTGCGATCTGCCCCAACACCAGTTCCATCGCTGCGCGCGGAGAAGGCGGCAGCTGCGGGCAGATGAATTCTCCCTGCCGACCCATTGCCTGCATCCGCTCGGCGAGCAGTCTTGCCTTGAAGGACTGCGGAGACGACCGGAAACCATGCAGGTAAATCAACCGGCCGCGGCGGGTGGTCGCCCGCATTTTCAGGGCATCCAGCAGCAGTTGATGGATGCCGCCAAAACCACCATTGCTCATGACCAGGATCTGATCGCCCGGGCGCGCCTGCTCGACAATCGTCTGAACAAGTCGAGGCAGTTGCGCCTCGATGACGAGCTTGCCCTGCAAAGGCGTCAGCGCCGAGGCGATGTCCCAGCTGATGCCGCCCGAATAGCAGAAAACGGCATCGGCCTGCGCCAGACTGCCAGGAAGCCGCGCACTCATCGTGCCCAGTTTCATGGTGTTCGAACGCGGCTCCAGTACGGCGAGAATCCGCTCCCCCGACTGCAGGCGCGCCCGAAGGCCAGCGATCGTCGTCTCGATAGCGCTCGGGTGGTGGGCGAAGTCATCAATCACGCTGACCCCGTCAACCTGCCCACGCAACTCGAGCCTGCGAGCCACGCCGGAGAATCGTCCGATCGCGGCGATCGCATCCGCTGGCTCTACCCCGACGTGCGCGGCCGCAGCGATCGCGGCCAGCGCATTGGAACGATTGTGCGATCCGGCCAGCGCCAGGCGGCAACGGCCATGAACCGTCTGGTCAAAACAGACCGTGAACTCGCTGGTTTGTGCGCTTTCGACCAGTTCGCGCGCGTGCCAGCCCTGCTCGACCTCAAAATCAATCCGCTCACTCCAGCAACCGCGGGACAGCACCCGCTCAAGCGCCAGGTCACGACCATTGACCACGAGGCGTCCACTTCCCGGTACGGTTCGAATCAGATGATGGAATTGCGTCTCGATCGCGGCAAGATCCGGAAAGATGTCTGCATGATCGAATTCGAGGTTATTCAGAATTGCGGTGCGTGGTCGGTAGTGGACAAACTTCGAGCGCTTATCGAAGAACGCCGTGTCATATTCATCAGCCTCAATCACAAAATAGCGACTGCGCCCAAGGCGGGCCGAGACACCGAAGTCGCGGGCAATGCCCCCAATCAGAAAACCGGGCTCCAGCCCACAGTCGTGCAGGATCCAGGCCAGCAGCGACGAGGTTGTCGTCTTGCCATGGGTGCCGGCGACCGCCAACACCCAGCGATCCCGCAGCACCTGTTCAGCAAGCCATTGCGGACCGGATACATAGGGCAGTCCCTGATCAAGAATCGCCTCCATCAGCGGATTACCGCGTGACACGACATTCCCGATGACCCACAGATCAGGCTGCAGCCGGATCTGGGACGGATCAAACCCTTCGATCAGTTCAATTCCGAGCGCCTTGAGTTGGTCGCTCATCGGCGGGTAGACATTGGCATCACATCCGGTAACCCGATGGCCGGACTCGCGGGCAATCGCCGCAATCCCTCCCATGAAGGTTCCGCAGATGCCGAGGATATGTATGTGCATTGGATCTGACTCCCGGGATCCAGCCTCTGGCGCGGCCGGATTGTAACTGAGCTGCTAGGTCATTGAGCTAAACTGCGCCCATGACTTGGAGCGCAGACCAGGAACGCCGCGAGGTGGCGGCCCTTGCCGCACGGTACATCGCGGAAGGTGGACTGGATTACGGCAGTGCCAAGAGCAAGGCAGTCCGAGAGCTCTTTGATGGCCGGGCACCCCGCAGCGCAATTCCCGACAACGATGAAGTCGATGAGGCGCTGCGCGAGCACCTTGAGCTGTTCGACGAAGGCCATGCAGAGCGTGTGCAACGGATGCGCGAGGTCGCTCTGGAGCTGATGGCCCAGCTCGCCGAGTTTTCCCCACTGCTGACCGGCGCAGCCTGGAAGGGCATTGTCTCGGAACACGCACCGATCCATCTGCAACTGTTTCATGACAACGCCAAGGAAGTCGAATATTGGCTGCTGAATCGCAATATCCCGTTCGATGTCGACACGATCCAGCATTTTCAGCGCAAACCGGACGTTGAAGCGCTGATGTTCGAATGGCGGCGCGAACCCGTGCTGATGTCGATTTATACCCATGATGACCTGCGCGGCGCGTTGAAGCCAGGAAACCAGGGGCCGGTGCGTGGAGACCGCAAGGCGCTGCTCGCCCGTATGCAGGAGACCTCATGATGTTCAAGCACCGCTGGCTTTTGACCGCGACGGTGGCAATCGCCTTTGCCGGAATTGGCGCCTGGTTCGCCTGGGAGCGTTACACACCAGCCCCCGTCACTGAAGGCGCCAGCCGTCTGCTGTACGGGTTGACGCTGCCCGACCATGCAAGCACCCCGTTTGCGCTCTCGCAACTGCGAGGCAAGACGGTCGTGTTGAACTTCTGGGCGACCTGGTGCCCGCCCTGTGTCGAAGAAATGCCCGAGCTGGCTATCCTGCATCAGCAGATTTCCCCTCGCAATGGCACCGTGATCGGGATCGGCATCGATCTTTACCCCAACATCAAGCAATTCGCAGCAAAATACGCCATTCCCTACCCACTGCTGGTCGCCGGACTGGGCGGCTCCGAACTGTCAAAGACCTTTGGCAATGAGGTCGGAGCTCTGCCCTTCACGGTGATCATCTCGCCGGAAGGCCAGGTCGAGTATCGGAAGCTGGGTCGTGTGCGACTGCCTGAACTGAGTGCGCGTGTCGAGGACGTCCTTCGAAACGCTGAAAAGCAGGCTCGAAAATAACCGCCCAAAATCGGCCGCCCATCCAAGATTGGCGCTAAAATCACGTATCGTCGCCGAACAAGAAAACATTTCGGCGCAATTTTTTAATCCAAGGAAAACATCGAATGCTGATCTGGGTGATCCACGGGCCCAATCTGAACATGCTCGGCACGCGGGAGCCGGCCGTCTATGGGGCAACCACGCTGGCCGACATCAACACGGGACTGATCGAGCAGGGGCGCCACGACGGCGCTCAGGTCGAGACCTTCCAGTCGAATCATGAGGGTGCGATCGTTGATCACATCCAGCAGGCCCGTAACGCGGGTGTCGACTTCATCATCATCAACCCAGCGGCATTCACGCACACCAGCGTTGCAATTCGGGACGCGTTGGCTGCAGTTGCTGTCCCTTTCATCGAAATTCACCTATCTAACGTGCACAAGCGCGAAGCGTTCCGCCATCATTCGTACTTTTCGGATCAGGCGGTCGCTGTGCTTGCAGGCTTTGGCGCCGACGGCTATCGCTACGCGCTCGGACATGCAATCACCAGCTTGCGCAAATGACCGGCAAGAAAGTTCACGGAGTCAGCATGGATCTACGCAAACTCAAGACATTGATCGACCTGGTTTCCGAATCAGGAATCGCCGAACTGGAAATCACTGAAGGCGAGGGCAAGGTCCGGATCGTCAAGACCCCTCAGGTCCAGTACGCACCGGCGCCGTCGGTGATTGCCGCCCCCCTGCAGGCTGCGCCGGCCGCAGCCGCTGCTACACCAGGTGCACCGGCTCCGGCTGCAGCCGAGCCGGCCGCGCCCGCGGAAACCGGGCATGCCGTCAAGTCGCCCATGGTCGGCACCTTCTACCGGTCCGCGCAGCCGGGCGCAGAGCCATTCGTCAGCGTCGGTTCAACCGTCAAGCCGGGCGACACGCTGTGCCTGATCGAAGCGATGAAACTGCTCAACGAAATCGAGGCCGATCAAGCCGGCACGATCAAGGCAGTCCTGGTCGAGAATGGACAGCCGGTCGAGTACGGCCAGCCGCTGTTCATCATCGAATAATCCGGACATCACAATGTTCGAGAAAATTCTGATTGCCAATCGCGGTGAGATCGCGTTGCGGATCCAGCGCGCCTGTCGCGAACTGGGTATCAGGACGGTCGTCGTCCACTCCGAAGCAGATACCGAGGCCAAATATGTCAAGCTGGCCGATGAGTCAGTCTGCATCGGGCCGGCGCCGTCGCGCGAGAGCTACCTGAATATCCCTGCGATCATCAGCGCGGCCGAAGTGACTGACGCGGAGGCAATTCATCCGGGCTACGGTTTCCTGTCCGAGAACGCCGATTTCGCTGAACGGGTTGAGAAAAGCGGCTTTGTCTTCATCGGTCCGCGCCCTGACTCGATCCGCCTGATGGGGGACAAAGTCTCGGCCAAGGACGCGATGAGAAAGTCCGGTGTCCCGGTTGTCCCGGGATCTGACGGTGCGTTACCCGATGATCCGAAGGAAATCGTGCGAATTGCGCGCTCGGTCGGT
>JAURMJ010000263.1 GCA_030830765.1 Quisquiliibacterium sp. | reverse complement strand
CGAACACCCGCGCAGCGTGAACAGTTTGAGCAGGCCCGCCATGAACGCTCTTTCCGCAGTCTGAAGATCTACCCTGAGTTCAACGAAGCGCTGATGCGCTTCCGATTCATGCCGGTCCAGGGCTGCGAGCACCTTTATATCGCCGACCATATTGCGCGCCACTCGCTGCGGGTCGTTGCAGCCAGCGAGGCCGGTCCGGGCGGCTATACCTGGAGCTTCGATCCCTTCATGTGGCGCGGTTACCGAATGGGCAGCCCCACGCAGGACCTGGCCCATGCGAATTGTCCGATTGCATTCATCTGGGGCGGCCGTTCAAGCCTGTTCGGGCCGCCTGTCGTCGACTACGCGCGCAGCCTCGCACCGGCCGGCACGCCGATGATCGAAATCCCCGATGCCGACCATCATGTGATGATCGACCAGCCTCTGGCCTTTGTTGCCGCCCTCAGGGGCTTGCTGGCAGGCTGGCCAGGCTGACTCCAGACCTGGGTGGCCATGGCGCAGCTTCAGGGCCTACGGGCTCCCAGCCAATCTGAACGCAATCCCCGTCCCGAGGCCAGTCGGCGCTGCAATCCATGCCAAGCCCTGCGGCGAACAACAGTCGCTGGCCAACAAAGAGCAGCGGCAGCGACGGGCGCTGCCATCCGGGAATACCGCACTCCTGATACAGATTCTTGAGCGTGCGCGAGGGTCCCGAGGCACGCACCCGCAGCCGGATATTGGTGCGCCCACCCGGCACCAGCTGCAGCCCAGTTTCAGCCAGCCAACGGCGACTGATGCCGCCCGGCGAGCCTGGGGCAAGCGGTCGGAACACGAGGCTGCCAGCGGCTGAACCCGGTGTGATTCGAGCCTGCCCCTGCCAAAGCAGATCCAGGGGCCTGAGCGCGTTGAAACAGGGCGAATCCTGCCTGAGTGCTCGAATCCAGTCACGGTCCCGCAGCAGCATGACCCCTTCATGCAGAACACGCCCATGGGGCCCCTGCCCCAGCACCAATTGCTCGAGCATCTGAGCGACGCGCGCGCGGCTTGGCATCCGCAGTCCGAGCTCGCGCAGCCATTCCCGGATAACAAGTGTCACGCGATCGGCCGACAGCGCGCCGAGCACAGCGCGATCAAGTCCAGAGGCCAGCCTGGCCGATGCCAGATCAGTCAGCGCCTGAGCGACTTGCCGATCGCGCAACTCACGCAAAGCCGGTAAGCCTGAAAGCAGCCGATCGCTGATCCCGGGATACTCCCGTTCGAGTCGCGGCAGTACTCGATGGCGAATCGTATTGCGCGTTCTCGCCAGATCCGCATTGCTCGGGTCTTCGACCCAGTCAAGATCATGAGCAAGCCCGTATCGATGAAGATGATCACGCGAGAGGGATAAAAACGGCCGCAGCAGCGGCACTCCGGCATGACTGCTTGCCACGTTCATCGCCGTCAGCCCGTGCAGACCAGTCCCCCGTGCAAGCCGCATCAACATGGTCTCAAGCTGATCGTCCGCATGGTGAGCTGTCAGGATTGCATGAGCCCCCAGGGTTCGGGCCCGCTCACACAGCGCTGCATATCGATGCTGGCGTGCCCATGCCTCAAGGCTTTCGCCGCGCTGCGGCGCCCCTTGCAGTCGAACACATTCGAATCGCACATCCAGCGCCTCGGCCTGTGCCTTGCAATGCGCCGGCCACTGATCAGCCACCGGCTGCAGGCCATGATGGATGTGCACGGCGATAACGCGATGGGCCCCCAAGGCATGAGAGGCCACATGCAACAGCACGCTTGAATCAAGCCCGCCGCTCAGCCCGACCAGCCAGGGCCCGTTGCCCTCAACCGCGGCAACGACTGCGGCGCTCAGATCAGCGCTCAAGCTCCTTGAACTTGCCATAGGCCATGATGCGCTGCTGTCGCTGCCCAACCAGCTCTGCGGGCTTGACGTCTTGAAACTGGCGAAGAGCATCTGCCAACGCGCGGCGCAGCAGCTGCGACATCTGTTGCGGGTCACGATGCGCGCCGCCAAGCGGTTCGTTGATGATTTTATCGACCAGCCCAAGCGTCTTCAGGCGCTGTGCGGTGATCCCGAGGATCTCGGCGGCATCCGGCGCTTTGTCTGCGCTTTTCCACAAAATTGCGGCGCAGCCTTCTGGCGAAATCACCGACAAAATTGCGTACTGCAGCATCAGTGTGCAGTCGGAAACAGCCACTGCGAGTGCACCACCGGAACCGCCCTCTCCGATGATCGTCGTGATGATCGGCACCCGCAGCGCGGACATCTCGTAAAGATTGCGACCGATCGCCTCGGACTGTCCCCGCTCCTCAGCTCCGATCCCAGGGAAGGCACCCGGGGTATCGACGAAAGTGAACACCGGCATCCCGAACTTCTCGGCGGTCTTCATCAGCCGCAATGCCTTGCGATACCCCTCGGGACGCGGCATACCGAAATTGCGATAGCCGCGTTCCTTGGTGTCGCGTCCTTTCTGGTGACCAATGACCATCACCGGGTGACCATTGAAGCGGGCCATGCCACCCACAATGGAGGGGTCATCAGCGAACGCGCGATCACCATGCATTTCATGAAAGTCGGTGAAGATCGACGCCAGGTAATCAAGCGTGTACGGGCGCTGCGGATGCCGAGCCACCTGCGCGACCTGCCAGGGCGACAGCTTCGCATAGGTGTCCTTGATCAGCGACTGACTCTTCTTGCGTAAACGCTCAATCTCATCAGCGATATCAACCGCTGATTCGCCTTGCACGTAACGCAAGGAGTCAATTTTTTCTTCGAGATCAGCGATCTGGCTCTCGAAATCCAGAAATGTGGTTTTCATCGAATCTCCGCCGATCAATATTCCACGGGCAGCGGATCCAGGCTGCGCCACAGGTACCAGGTTGCCACGCTGCGCCATGGGCGCCAACGCTGCGCAATCTGCGCTGCCGAGTGCTTGGACTGCTGGCTGCCAACTTTTACCTTCGACTGCGCATCGCGTGCCTCAGGGTAATTCAGTGCAATGGCACGAAGCACACCGATGTCATCGACCGGGAACACGTCGGGTCGGACGAGATTGAATATCAAAAACATCTCGGCTGTCCAGCGGCCGATCCCACGCAGCTGCATCAACTCTGCGATGACAGCGTCATCATCGAGCTCCGTCCAGAGCGACGGATCAAGAAGGCCCTTGTCGAAGCGCTGCGCCAGATCGCGCAGATATTCGGCCTTGCGCGTCGACAGACCGCAGGCGGTCAGCGTGCTCATCCGCATCCGGCTCAGTCTTGCCGGACTCATCTCCCGCGCCTTGTCACTGACACGGTTCCAGATGGTCTGAGCGGCCTTCACCGAAATCTGCTGCCCCACGATCGCACGGGCGAGCGTCAGAAAGGCATCTTCTCGGGGCTCCAGGGAAACGTCACCACACGCATCAATCACCCGCTTCATCGTCGGATCCGCATCCGAAATCGCATCTCGGGCTTCGTCCCAGAACTGCGGTCTTGACGGCATCAGAGCAGCTTACTGTTTTGCAAGCGGCAGGTTGAACAGCAGGTTCTGCGGCTTCATGCGCAACACGCCGTCGCTGTCCATCGCAATCGCCAGGTAGACGGGCTTTCCAGCCACATCCGACTGTTGCATGGAAATCTGATCGAAATCCAGGCGCAGAAGCAACAGGATCCGGCTGTGCTCCTCGGGGGTCAGTCCGTCGCCGCGATACAGCTTGTCCAGAAGCACGCTTGATTGCGCATCCAATCCAACGTGCCAGCGCCAGCGATCATCATCGACCGCTGTCAGTGGTCTGACCTTGACGCCGACTCCGATCAGATGCCCGATCCAGCGGCAAAGCAGGTCAGCGAACAGTTGCGAGGATTTGCGACCGTAGGTGATCTCGAGCGCGAAGTCATGCTGCTCATCGCGACCGAAGTATTCATCGGCATTTGTCTGGTCGAGCATCTCGAAATCGACACCGCGGGCCCGGATGTTGCCCTGCGCAAGAAGCCGCCCGATGTTACCCAGGCCCTGATCATCGACACGCTGCTCAATCGTCTCAAGATCGGCAAGCAGCACGCGCCCTTCATCGAGCGAGACCTTCTGCTCCCGGAACCAGAGTTCAGCCACGCGCAGCATCAGACCATCCTCGCAATCGGCCAGGATATGGTGGACGATGATCTGCGCGAACTGGTCGGCAAACAGAGGCGGTACATCAATACGGCCAGAGGTCTGCGCGTCGGCAAACAGCTTGACGTAGGCGGCCTGCAGATTCGGCGCATCCAGCAGACGTTGGCGCAGGCGCAGGAACAATTGCCAGTTCTCGCGAACATCGGCATCGAGCATGGCATCGATCTGTTCCGGCTGGACATGCTGCCTCGGCGCATCGAGCAGCGCCTGATGCAGACTGCGCTCAGCCGCGCAGGACTCCTCGACCAGCGCAAGCTCCGGTCGATACAGATAGGCCCGTAGAAAATCGTCTGTAATCAGCAGACCGCCGTGCTCGTCGACCTCGAGCAGCGCCAGCCCCGAATGAATCCAGAACGGTTTCATGCCCGCCGCCAGATCGTGCCCTGAGGCGTGTCTTCAAGAACAATCCCTTGCTCAAGCAATTCGGCCCGGATCCGATCGGCCTCGGCGAAATTGCGGGCTTTGCGGGCTGCAAGCCGCGCGGCGATGGCTTCATCGATGCAGGCCTCTCCCCCTTGCGCCCCGGAAAAATCGCTACCCAGCAGCCCACCCTGACGCACATCAGAAACGGATTTATCGAGCAGCCCGATCAGACTCGCCATCGATCGCAGCAAGTTCTCGGTTCCCGCATCACGCGTGCGATTGAGCTCGCCAGCCAATTCGAACAGCACGGCAAGCGCTTCCGGCGTGTTGAAATCATCATCCATCGCCTCGCGAAACCGGCTCGCAGCTGGATGGGTCCAGTCAATCCGTGATGGGTCGGGATCGAATTCGAAGCCATCCGTCAGCGCGGTGTACAGACGCAGCAAGGAAGCACGCGCATCTTCAAGGTGGGAATCCGAGTAATTGAGCGGGCTGCGATAGTGTGCCCGCAGGATGAACAGACGCACCACTTCCGGATCGAACTTGCGCAGCACCTCGCGGATCGTGAAGAAATTGCCCAGCGATTTGGACATTTTCTCGTCGTCGACCCGCACAAAGCCGTTGTGCATCCAGTAGCGCACAAACTCGCAGCCGTTCGCGCCTTCGCTCTGGGCAATCTCATTCTCATGATGAGGGAACTGCAGGTCGGCTCCCCCCCCGTGGATATCAATCGTGCGGCCAAGCAGCGAGGTCGACATGGCCGAGCATTCGATATGCCAGCCCGGCCGCCCGACGCCGAAGTCCGAGGACCATTTGACCTCGTCGGGCTCTCCGGGCTTGGCAGCCTTCCAGAGCACGAAGTCCAGCGGGTCCTGCTTGGCATCGGTCACCGCGACCCGTTCCCCGGCCCGAAGATCATCAAGCGACTTCCCAGACAGTTTGCCGTAACCGTCAAAGCGCCGAACCGTGTAATTGACATCCCCGTCGGCAGCACGATAGGCGTACCCATTCTTTTCGAGCAGACCGATCAGATCAAGCATCTGCGGCACATACTCGGTCGCCCTGGGTTCATGGTCGGGGCGCTGCACGCCAAGTGCATCAGCATCCTCATGCATCGCCGCGATGAATCGCTCAGTCAGCGAGCGCGCAGTCTCACCATTTTCCACCGCGCGGCGGATGATCTTGTCGTCGATATCGGTGATGTTACGGACATAGATCAGTTGCCAGCCGCTGGCGCGCAACCAGCGTTGGACGGCATCGAAAACGACCATGACCCGCGCATGTCCGACATGGCAGTAGTCATAGACAGTCATGCCGCAGACGTACATACGAATGCGACCAGGTTCGATCGGAACGAAGTCCTGCTTTTGGCGAGTCAGCGAGTTATAGATTCGGAGCATGGGGAAACGGGATCGGCACCAGGGGGTCGGCACCAGTGGGCACGAACGCACCCTGCTCCATTGCTAGAATGGCGTGATGAAACCCAGTATAGCATCGGGACTGATGGCGATCCCTGTCCGATTCGCCCCGCAAATCCGAGGGGAAACGCTGCGTTGGCTGTCGCTGGCATCGCTGCTGATCGCGATTGCTCAGGTTCCGATCGATGCCCACGCACAAGCCGCGCGCGCAGGTTCGGTCAACCCTCAGGCTCCGG
>JAURMJ010000262.1 GCA_030830765.1 Quisquiliibacterium sp. | reverse complement strand
GTTCGACGCAGGGAATCGAATCTGCGGCCGACACGGACGCGGGGCGCCGCAGGACATGAGCCAGTGCCTGCGCACTGGCGAATGCCGAAGGCGCGCCCCGGGCTTGCAAGCCCGGGGCCGGGAGATTCCCGCCGGCTCCACCAACAAACGCACAGGGCTGCCCCGCGAGGGGTGGCCCTTTGCGTTTGTTCATGCGTTCGACGCAGGGAATCGAATCTGCGGCCGGCACGGACGCGGGGCGCCGCAGGACATGAGCCAGTGCCTGCGCACTGACGAATGCTGCCAACCCGAGAATCAAAGCTGCGGGCTGTTCAACCGGGTAGGAACAAAAAACGCTGTCCAGAGCGCCCCAAGACCTGCCTGGGTTGTAGAGAACATTTGAATCCCCTATGCTGGTCCCCTCTCCCATTTCCAATTTTTTGAGGCTTGCCCTTGCTTCCACTCTTCAAGCAGTTGCAAGCGGTCTGCGAACTGGCAGGCTGGAGCGCCTGGATCGAGCCCCCTGAGGAAGGCTCCTTGCTGGCGGTCATGTACGTGCTGGTTCACGTGGACGAGCAGGAACGCAACTACCTGATTCGGCTGGTCACAGACCCACATCCGCTGACCGAAGGCGAAGGGCCTTCGGGCACGCATCTGGTGGACATGGTGCTGATCCTGCCCTTTCAGGTCCAGACTGCAGCCGTGCCCGACACCCTGCGCCTTCTCAACGCCATCAATCTGGCCGGGCTGATCGGCACCTTGGCGCTGCACGAGAATGATCGAGTGGTCTTGCTGCGCTTTGCCTGGCATACGCCGGTGACTGACATGACGCCGTCCCACGCCTACCCGCTGCTGCAGATGATGGCCTATCACGCCAGGGAGTGCGCACCCGGCATCGAACAGGTGGCCAAGGGCGAGGTGGGATACGAGCAACTCCTGGCAGCTGTCAGTCAGGAAATGCAGAAGATCCAGTCCGAGGGAGTTGCGTCGTGAGCTCCGCACAGGACATTGCGCAGTGGGTCGAGGCCTGGGGGCGTCAAGCCGGCATCGAGCTGGTGCCCGACGCCAAGGGTCACTTCAGCTTCGTCGCCGACGGTCTGCCGATCCGACTGAGCATGGAGGGCGAGGTCTCCAGCTCGATGCTGGCCGCCCTGCTGCAAGACAACGACGTGGCTGCTTCCCCTTCGATCATGCGCGCACTGCTGGAATTTGTTCACCTGGGCGTGGCCAGCCAGCGTTGCGCAGTCTCCCTGTCGGAGAACGGACGTCCAGTCGTCTGGCTTTGGATTGACTGGTCAGGCCTGGATTACTCCGCCCTGACGAACACGCTCGATGGATTCGTGGCTGTAGCGACCGCAGCGCGGCAGCTTCTGACCGATACACAACCCGTCAATCCCGCTGCCGAGCGAGAGATCGCTGCACAACTGGTCAAGGATGACTGGATGAGCGAATTCGGTCCGCTGTCTGGCGCAGTGCGCGTCTGATCCCACGCAGAAACTCCAATGCCGTCCGTCAACCCGTCCTTGGCACTGCCCACCGCGGCCTCCATGCCAATCGCCGGGGTGCAGCCAGGCGCGCAGCAGCCAGACCCGTCGTCAACGGTCGGCAAGTCGCAGCCAGCGCTCACCGCGGCCTCCATCCCCGCTTCACTGGCCGAGGAGGCTCGACCGACCCGGGGAACACTGGTCTTACCCGATGCCAAACAACTGCAGGCGCTGGACGACGCCACGGCCACTCCAGTTAACAACGCCAAGAAGGCCAAATACTTCTCCGGCGTAGTCAAGCTCGGCAAGGCGATCGCTGAAAAGCTGATCAAGGACCCCACAGACCTGGGCCAGAAGGCAAAGGATCTGAAATTTGTTGACTTCGCCAAAACCGCAAAGTCCCTCTTGGGGGCTTTGGCATCGGTGCCTTTGACGATTTCTGACGCGTGGGCGCAATTCTCGCTGAGCCGGCAGGTGGCCAACACCGAAAAGGGAAAGCAGGCGTTCGAGGCCGGGACCGAGCAGCTCGCCACGGCGCTGAAGAATAACTTGCCCGCAGACGAGGTGGCTGCGGCCCGCGCAGAGCTCTACTGCCCAAAGGGGGCCGAGCAAGCTCAGACTTGGCTCATGCACCAGCAGGCCTCCAAACAGAGCAACCTGCTTGGCCTGGGTTTGGGGGTGGCGTGGAGCGCCACGAGTACGACGGAAGCCGGGGTCACCACAGCCTGGGAAGTGACCAAAAAAATGGGTGACGCCGCAGCCAGCTCACTCAAGAACGCCATACCCATTACCGGGATCGCCGGCTCAGTGGCCACCATGGCCATCAGCGCCCATGCCTGCAAGAAAGCCTATGCGGTCAGGCAGGAGTTAAATGCTCAGAGGAACGATCTCGCTGCAGCCCGCAAGAACCTGGCAGCGAGTCAGAACCTGGCAGAGAGTCGAACGACCCTGGATAAGGCGCTGGCCAACGTCCTGAAGCATGCGGGTGACACGCTTGAAATTCGCAACAATGCCAACTCGATGCGGGCTGTCGGAAGCGCGATTGGCGTCGCCGCCAGTGGTGTGTCGCTGGCGGGTAATGCGGCTGCGCTCACCGGAGTAGGGATTGGACCGGCCTTCGGCCTGGCGGTAGCCTCGGCCACCTTGTCCTTCCTCAGCGCGGCTGCAACAGTTGGCGCCACAATCTACGAAATCGTCAAGGGCAGAGCCGACACGGATCTGAAGGCAGCGGCGGCCGGGACTGCCGAAGAATGCGCCGCGATCGCCGGTCAGAACAGATTTGCTGCCCTTGTCGTTCTGGCGGACCAGTTGCAAACCCTGTCGATCGACTCGGAGCAGTTCAAGAAAGCTGAGAGTCTGCTCCAGACGGCCGGGCTGGGCGCTGCGCATGTCCAGGCCATCATTACCCTGGCCAGGGCAGATGGAGATATCAGCATCCATTCGCTGGCCGTGAACGAGCTGGCCAAGGCCCTGTACGGAGCGCCAGTAGCGCCTGCGGCCCCCGCAGCTCAGGGGGAGACGGAAGCGAAAGTCGCGATGGCCGTTCCCGCGACAGCCCTGCGGGTGTGAGGGCCTTCAGCGGCGACACGGAACGGACGGGCTTGACGCGAACTGGCCGTGTCCTTATCGAACCGGCGAAAACCCGGTGATCTCGTAGATCGGCTCGGCAGCCGATCGGCCACGCAGCTGCACGCTGTCGCGCTCCCGAAAACTGAATGCCTGACCGGCGAGCTGCATCGTCGTCTGTGAACACAGCAGCCGCGTCTCAAGCTGCTTGTTGATCTGCTCCAGCCGCGCCGCCATATTCACGGTATCGCCAAGCACTGTGTAGTTCTTGCGGGTCGCTGTGCCGACATTGCCGGCCACGACTTCGCCGGTCGCAATGCCAATCCGGATATGCAGTGCATCGGCCTGACTGCCGATCACTTCCCCGACCGCACGTCGTAGCTCAGGCACGGCCGCGAGTAGCTCCACGCCGGTCCTGCAGCCCAGCGTCGCATGCTCGTCGGGTGCACAAAAGGGTGGCCCCCAATACGCCATCACCGCGTCGCCCATGAATTTATCGGTGATGCCCCGGTTACGGCTGATCGGGACACTCATCACCTCGATAAACCGATTGACACAGTTCAGGAGCACAGCAGGATCGAGCCGCTCCGACAGACTCGTGAAACCCTCGAGGTCGCAGAACAGCACCGTCACCGATGAACGGATGCCGCGGTCCGGCGCATCCTCATCCATGGCAAGAATCTGATCGACCACCTGGGCATCGACATAAGTGCCGAACAGGCGTTCAGCCCGTTCGCGCCGGATGCTCTCGGTCTGGTCCCTGAACACCAGAATGGCCCCCAGGCTGCTGCGCCGGTCATCAGCGCGCATCAGCGTCGTGGAGACCCGCAGACGCCGCTTTTCGCCCTGCACCGCGATGTCGATCACTTGATCATTGATCAGCTGGCCCTCGTAGATGGCCGCCAGGACTGCGTCGCCGAACGTATCGAGCGATTCGTCAACTGCGAGCAGCGTCACCAATGGCTGACCGATGAACGCATCGCGATCGAGCTTGAGAATTTTGCCTGCAGCCTGATTGAAGCTTGTGATGCAACCCGATGCGTCAACCGAGATGACGCCATCGCCGATATTGTCCAGAACAATCAGACTGAGTTGCTCATTCACAGCAGTGCCCTGAGATGGATTGACCCGATGCCCGCACAGACGGCGACGGTTTGGCGACGCAGTATCGCAGAGCGCCTCCGCAGCCTCAACCCGGGAATCGATCCAACGAGGTCCAGGTCAGGCTGCGCGATCCCACGCCGGGTACGCGCAAATAGAGAGAGCACCGCATAGCGTTGATCATCGCGCGAAGCGTTGCACAAAGCCCCGATCAATCCGGTCCTTCCAGCGCCAGGCCCAGGCGCCCGACAGGCTCCAGCGCCCACGGGACGCGATCGCACGGCCATCGGCGGTTGACAGCAGCGACAGGAAATCGGTTTGCGGCACGTAGGGTTGCAAAGGCTGGTCGGTCAGCACCGCTGACAGGTTGTGCGCAAGCACGGGCCCCATGCGGACCGCGAAGACACCGGCCTTGGGCAGCGGGGTATGCCATTGCGCGCAGTCACCCGCCGCAAAGATGTTCGGATGCGAGACCGAACGCAGCGTATCGTCGATCAGCACAAACCCGTTGGCATCGACCGCCAGCGTGCCACGACCCTCAGGCGACCGCTGCCAGGCATGGGCCTGGGCGCCCGTGGCCCACAGCACCAGATCGCTGCGCTGGCCCACCGCCTCGCTCCAAGTGCTCTGAAGCTCAAGCGTGACCCCGGCCTGCGACAAGGCGCGCAGGGCTCGACGCTGCGCCGAGGCCGGATAGCCTGAGAGCAGGCTGTTGTCGCGCGTGAGCAGCGCACCATGAACCTCGCGCTCGGGCCGCAGCCTGCGCAGCCGGCACAAGACCGCCAGCAGCGACTCAACACCCGCAGCCCCCCCGCCGATCGCAGTCACACGAAACGGCTGATCCGCCTCGTCCTGAGCCCAGCGCAGCAACAGGGCATCGTATTGGGCCTGCAGCCTGGTCAGCGGTCGCAGCGACAGCACCTGGGCTTGGAACGCCCCCACCGGCGGCATCAAGGTCGAACCGACATTGAGCGACAACCAGTCGAATGACAACGATTCGCCGGTCTCCAGCTCAAGCCGCTGAGCGTCCGGGTCAAGGCGCCGGATCGCGGCTGCAATCCAGGTTGCTCCGGCACGCTGACACAGACCAGGAAAATCAATGACGATGTCTTCGTAGCGATAGACCCCGGCCAGCCACCCCGGCACCATCCCCGAGTAAGGCGCCAGTGCCTGCGGTGAGACCACCACCAGATCGACGTCGGGCCTTGGCCGCTCGGCCCAGGCCTTCAGCACCAGCGCATGGGCATGGCCTGCGCCGGCCAGGATCAGACGGGGCTTCACAGGCAACCCGCAGATCGTCCGATCAGAACAGCAGGCGCCCTGCTCAGGGCTCTCGATGCGCGCCCTCGTGGTGTTGCGGGCTCAAGCCGCCAGGGTTGCGGCTTCCATCTCATCGGCGCTCCCAGGCATGAAACCGCGCCAGCCAGGCCAACACCTTCTGGGGCGCATGGGCCCGCTTCCACTCGCCGGCCGCGAACTTGTTGGCTTCGGACAGGGTCGGATAGGTGTGGATCGTGCCCAGGATCTTGTTGAGCCCAAGCCCATGCTTCATCGCAAGCACGTATTCGGCGAGCAGGTCGGCCGCCTGTTCCCCCACAATGGTCACGCCCAGAATCCTGTCCTTACCGGGCACCGTGAGCACCTTGACGAAGCCGAACGCGGTGCCATCGGCAATGGCGCGATCCAGATCATCGATGCCGTAACGGGTCACCTCATACGCAAGGCCCTGCTCCTTG
The DNA here is from genome assembly GCA_030830765.1 of Quisquiliibacterium sp. Lineage (GTDB taxonomy): Bacteria > Pseudomonadota > Gammaproteobacteria > Burkholderiales > Burkholderiaceae_E > Quisquiliibacterium. The sequence continues at coordinate 3,380 of JAURMJ010000262.1, read as the reverse complement.
GCCTCGGTTTCCGACAGGCCCACGCGCGCCACCTCGGGATCCGTGAACGTGGTCCAGGGAATCACCGAGTAATCGGCCTTGAACTTCTTGAAGCGCCCGAACAGCGCATTGACTGCGGCATACCAGGCCTGATGAGACGCTGTGTGGGTGAACTGGAACGGCCCGGCCACATCCCCCACGGCATAGATGTTCGGATACAGCGTCTGCAGATAGGCATTGGTCTCGATGGTCTTGCGCGCAGTCAGCGCAATGCCAAGCTCCTCCAGGCCATAGCCGGTCACGCGCGGGCTTCGGCCCACGGCGCACAGCAACTCATCAAAGGGCACCTCGCGTTCGCTTTCCCCGTGCTGGACGATCAGCCGCTTTTGCCCTTCCGAGACCTCGACCCGCATCGCCTGGTGCTGGGTCAGCAGGGTCACGCCATCGGCGCGCAGCGCCTGAGCAACCAGGTCGCTGACCTCAGGATCTTCGCGGCCCATCACGCGCGGCGCCATCTCCACCTGGGTCACCGTGCTGCCCAGGCGCGCAAAGCTTTGCGCCAGTTCGCAGCCGATCGGGCCGCCCCCGAGCACCACCAGACGCCGCGGCAGGCTGGTCAGCCCCCAGACCGTGTCGCTGGTCAGAAACCCGGCCTGCTGCAGGCCCGGGATCGGCGGCACCAGCGGGCTCGCGCCAGCGGCAATCACGATATTGCGGGTCGTCAGCGTCTGCGTCTTGCCGTCCGCAAGACGCACCTCGACGCTCCAGGGCGACTTGATGCGGGCATGCCCCTGCAGAACCTGCACCCCCAACCCGGTATAACGCTCGACCGAATCATGCGGCTCAATCTGGGCAATCACCCGATGCACGCGCTGCATCACCGCGCCGAAATCCACTTCTCCTTCGGCACCCCGCACACCGAACAGATGCGCGTTGCGCACCTGCTTGATCGCCTTGGCCGAACGAATCAAGGCCTTGCTGGGCACGCAGCCATAGTTCAGGCAGTCGCCTCCCATCTTGTGGCCTTCGATCAGCGTGACCTTGGCCTTGACGGCTGCCGCAATGTAAGCGGTCACCAACCCGCCAGCCCCTGCCCCGATGACCACCAGATTGCGATCGAACCGCCGGGGCCGGGACCAGCGGGCATAGACCTTGCGCCGCTGCAAGGCACCCACCAGCCCTTTGGCCAGGATTGGGAACACCCCCAGCAGCAGCAGACTTCCCAGAATGGCCGGCGACAGGATGTCGGCGGTCGATTGAATCGTCGCCAGCTGCGTGCCGGCGTTCACGTAGACCACCGTCCCGGCAAGCATGCCGATCTGGCTGACGAGGTAAAACGGACGCGCACCCAGTTGCGTCAACCCCATCAGCAGATTGATCAGCCAGAACGGAAACACCGGCACCAGGCGCAGCGTGAGCAGGTAGAACACACCGTCCTTGGCCAGACCGGCATTGATCGGAGCCATGAATTTTCCGAAGCGGGCCTGCACCGCATCGCGCAACAGCGTTCTGGCGACCAGAAAGGCCAGCAGCGCGCCCAGGCTGGACGCAAAGGACACCAGCAGCAGCCCGATGCCCAGCCCAAAAATCGCACCGGCCGCCAGCGTCAGAATGGCGGCCCCCGGGATTGAAGCCGCGGTGGCCACGACGTAGACACCAAAGAAGACCGCGATCGTCGTGCCAGGGTCCGACGCATACAGATTCACCAGCGTATCGCGGCTGCTCTTGAGTTGCTCCAGCGTCAGCCAGCGCCCCAGATCAAACTGCTGCCAGACCAGGACCGCGGCGAACGCAAGCACCGCAACAACGGCAAGGCGCCGGAGCTTTGTACTGCCCGCCATCAGGCGACGCCGACCGGGGCGTGTGCCGGTTCTGTGGCAGCAGAATCTTCCAGCGCCCCCCCGCAGCTGCTGCCCTGCCCGGCCGTGCAGCCGTAGCAGTGGTCGGCCACGCGAATCGGCTGCCCCTTGCTCTGCTGCGCCAGCAGATCCCGCAGATGCGGGCGGTGGGTACCAGGCAAGGTTGCTGGCAGCCCGAGCATCTGATTGAAGTCGCAGTCGTACAGGAAACCCTGCCAGTCCACGCTGATCAGCGAGCGGCACATGACGGTCTGCAGGTTGTCGGCCCGGTAGGCGTCCTTGAGCAGACGCATATAGTCTTCAAAGCTGCCCTTGCTCAGCAAGGTGCTGCCAAAACGCTGCACCGGCATATTGGTCAGCGCAAACAGGTGGTTGAAGCGGATACCGAAATGCGCCATCAGCTCGCGTCGGTAGTCAGCCTCCAGCGGCCCCTGGGGTGGCGGCAGCACCGGACCCTGTGGGTTGTAGACCAGGTTGAGCACCAGACCCGAGTCTTCCTGCCCATAGCCCAATGCGTTCAGAGCCTGCAGCCCGGCGATGCTGCGATCGAACACACCATCACCCCGTTGGCGGTCCACGTTGGCCGGCGAATAGCAGGGCAGCGAGGCCGTCACCTCAACCCGCTGCTGAGCAAGAAAACCGGCCAGGCTTTCCTGACCGGGCTCTGACAGGATCGTCAGATTGCAGCGGTCGATCACCCGCACGCCAAGCGCTCTGGCGCCGGTCACCAGCGCCCGGAAATGCAGGTTCAGCTCCGGTGCCCCGCCGGTCAGATCCAGCGTGCTCAAGCGGCGCTGGCGCAGCACCTCCAGGACCAGGGCCACCGTGTCAGCGTCCATCATTTCCGTGCGATTGGGACCGGCATTGACATGGCAATGCAGACAAGACTGATTGCACTTGTAGCCCAGGTTGACCTGCAGAGTCTCCAAGGCCCCCCGCGCCAGGGGCGGGAAGTCGGTCTGGATAAGCAAAGGAAGGGTGGGTCTCATGGATGCCGTGCCTGAAGAAAGAGGAGCTGTCTCTGATTATTCGCTCAAAACAGCACAAAGCTTACAAAGCCAGGGCTGTCAGTGCCACCCGGTCGCATCAGAAACGCAAAGGGCCGCCCCCTGCGGGGGCGGCCCTTTGCATGCTTGCCTGGCTGTCGAACCGACTCAAACGGGCGGTCCGACCAGACGCTGCGGCGGATCCTTACTGGGTCGAGCCACCCGCCCCTGAGGTCCCGCCGGTAATGACTTCGTCTTCGCTGCTGCCCTCGCTCACCTGCAGCCCATCAGTGGCCGTGGGCTCGTCCGGCAGGGTCGAGGCAACTGCCGCTGAAGTCGACAGGTCACCGCCGGTGGCCGGGTTGGCCCCCTGCTGAATATTGGCGGTCAATTCACTGAGCGGTGCCTCGGACTCCGCCATCTCCTTGAGCAACGCTACGGCCCGCGAGTCCGTGTTGTTCAAATCCACCGCTGCAGTCGGGTTGGGATCAATCCCGTAGGTGGTCGCGACCTCGGCATAGGTGCTCAGAAAGTTCAAGGCCCCAGATTCGCTGCT
>JAURMJ010000261.1 GCA_030830765.1 Quisquiliibacterium sp. | reverse complement strand
CAACAATTCTTGGGGCTGTGACACCGGTGCCGGATTCGCTGTCCGAATACCAGTTCGCCGGTTTGCTGCGAGGGTCCCGTACGGAGCTGGTGAAGTGCATCGGCAACGATCTGCGCGTACCGGCCCATGCCGAGATTGTTCTTGAGGGTTCGATCCGCCCTGACCCGGACGGCAGCGCCACCGAGCGCAATGCACGCAAACTCGGCTGGACCGGCGACCTGCCTGCGGCTGCTCTGACGGGTTACGAAATGGCCCTCGAAGGGCCGTTCGGTGACCACACCGGCTACTACAACGAACAAGACTGGTTCCCGGTCTTCGCAATCGACCGCATCACCCATCGCAGCGCGCCGATCTATCACTCGACCTACACTGGCAAGCCTCCCGATGAGCCCGCCATCCTGGGCGTGGCGCTCAATGAAGTCTTCGTGCCGATCCTTCAAAAACAGTTCCCCGAAATCACGGATTTTTATTTGCCGCCTGAAGGCTGCTCCTACCGGATGGCAGTCGTTTCGATGCGCAAGCAGTACCCCGGGCATGCCAAGCGCGTGATGTTCGGAATCTGGAGCTTTCTGCGCCAGTTCATGTACACCAAGTTCATCGTGGTCGTGGATGACGATGTTGATGCACGCGATTGGAAGGAGGTGATCTGGGCGATCACCACGCGCACCGATCCTGCCCGAGACACAACGCTCGTCGAGAACACGCCGATCGACTACCTGGACTTCGCCTCGCCGGTCTCCGGGCTAGGCTCCAAGATGGGGCTCGATGCGACCAATAAGTGGCCCGGCGAAACTCAGCGTGAATGGGGCCGCACGATCCGGATGGATGATGCGACCCGTGCACGTATCGACGAGGTCTGCAAGACACTTGGCTTATGAGCGAGCCGTTCCGCAACGTACCTGTCGAGCGGCTCAAGGCCACAGCAGGTGCGCTGTCGGGACTTGACAGCGACGAGCTTGAAAACAGCCGGGCGCGCTATGGCAGTAATCAGATCCTGGAGCGCGCGCCGCGAGGCTGGGTCGATGTGCTGGCCGATTCCGCCAGGGATCCGATGCTGTGGTTTCTGATCGTCACGGCCACGCTGTTCGCAGTCCTTGAGCAATGGGACGAAGCGCTTGTCCTGATTGTTGCGCTGTTGCCGCTGCTCGGCATGGACGCCTATCTGCATCAGCGAACTCACGCGTCGATCCGCGGCCTTGGCAGCCGGCTTGCACCACATGCGAATGTCGAACGCGACGGCAGGCCGCTGACGGTTGAATCCAGTGAACTGGTTGTCGGCGACCTGGTGATTCTTAAAGCCGGTGACACGATTCCTGCAGATGGACTGATGCTGCAGACCGAACATGTTCAGATCGATGAATCGGTTCTCAACGGCGAGGCGATGCCGGTCGAAAAATCCGCAGTACGCCTTGCCGACGCGCCTGACTGCGGCTCCGCCGCGGAGCCTGATGCCCCGCAGACCACAAGCCTTGATGCGTCGGCGCAATGGCCCGTGGAATATCCAGCCTGGGGATTCGCCGGGACGCGCATGCTGACTGGCAGCGCAAGAATGCGGATCGTTTTTGTTGGGCAAGAAACGCTCTACGGAGAAATTGCCCACTCGGCGACGACCGGCAGCAAGACGAGAACGCCGCTGCAGCTTGCGGTCAGCCAGCTGGTCCGAGTGCTGGTGATCATCGCGCTGCTGTTGTGTGTGCTACTGGCCTGGGTTCGCTACCAGCAGGGACATGGCTTGATCGATGCGTTGATCAGCGCGCTGACGCTTGCGATCGCAGCCCTGCCCGAGGAGTTTCCGGTCGTTCTCAGTCTCTTTCTGGGAGTAGGCGTCTACCGGCTTGCCCGACGCCAGGCACTTGTGCGCCGCGCGGTCGTGGTTGAAAACATCGGCCGGGTCACCTGTATCTGTTCGGATAAGACCGGCACCATCACCGAAGGGCGACTGCAGATCGACCACCTGGAGGTTGCTGCAGCCGATTCGTCCGACCATCTGCTGAGTCTGGCCACAATGGCATCGCGACGCGAGACAGGTGACCCGATGGATCTGGCGCTCCTGGATGCCTGTCCCGAGCAATCGTCCCACCCCTTGGGGCCTGGGTGGACCGTGGAGCAGACGTTCCCGTTCACCGAGGATCGGCTGCGCGAGACCCAAGTCATGCGCAATGCAGCGCAACTGCTGGCTGCAACCAAGGGTGCGCCCGAAGTGATTCTTGCGCAATGCAGTCTGGATCCTGTGCAACTTGCGCACTGGAGCGCGCTGGTCACCCATCATGCGCAACAGGGTCGCAAAGTGATTGCCTGTGCCTGGCAGTCCTTTAGCGCAACGGACTGGCTCGGCGCAGAGCCCGAGCAGGGATTCCAGTTCGCCGGACTGATCTGCTTTGCCGATCCGGTCCGACCTGGCGTACGCCAGGCGCTGCAAACCTGTGCGCAGGCAGGAATCCGCGTGCTGATGGTGACCGGCGATCATGCAGGGACCGCAGGCGCAATCGCACAGAAGATCGGATTGAGTGAGCAAGAGCCCCGCATCATCCACGGCTCAGATCTGGTCGAGCAGCTTGCACGGGGCAGACTCGACGTGCTTCGCGGAATCGATGTCGTCTGCCGCGCCGCGCCACGTCACAAGCTGGAGCTGGTTCGCGCGCTGCAGTCGCAAGGGGAGATCGTCGCGGTCACGGGCGATGGCATCAATGATGTGCCTGCGCTTCAGGCAGCCGACATCGGTATTGCAATGGGCCGGCGCGGGACACGCACGGCCAGGGAGGTGGCACCGATCGTGCTGCTGGACGACGACTTTGCCAGCATCGTCGGCGCGATCTCCGAGGGCCGCCAGCTGTTCATCAACCTGCAGATGAGCTTTCAGTACCTGCTGATGATTCATCTGCCGCTGGTCCTGACCGCTGCCCTGCTGCCGCTGATCGGCTACCCGATTCTGTACCTGCCGGTCCATATCGTCTGGCTTGAGTTGATCATCCATCCAACAGCTTTGCTGGTCTTCCAGGCGCAACCGCGCTCAGGACCTCTTCGCAAGGCTGCGCGAAGCCCAAGTCGACAGTTTTTTGGGCATCTGCAATGGCTCTTGATCCTGGCGACCGGCGCAATCCTCAGTGCGGTCGTTGCCTTCGCCTTTGTGCACGGGCTGCAGACACTTGGCGACGTCGACCATGCGCGTGCGATCGCACTGGCTACGTTGATAAGCGCAAGTGCAGGCATCACCGCCGGGCTGACCCGCCTGCGCACCAGATCGTCGCAGTGGATGGTCTGCGCAACGCTGCTGCTTTCATTCGCACTGATCGAAATCAGACCCCTGGCCAGTCTGCTGCACCTGACGCCTCTGCACCCGGATGACCTGCTGATTGTGGCGGGCGCCACACTTGCCGCCGGACTGCTGGCCGCACTCTCCTCGCCGCGGTCTGGTACGCATCACGACTAAGACGCGGTCAACGGCCAAAATCGCTCGGCATGGACCGACGGCTGCAACTAACCATTCCGATGCAGCCAGCGCAGCAGTTTTTCCTGGACGGGCACGATCGCCGACGGACGTGGCCCGTTATAAAAAAGCGCCATCGCATAACGCCTGCCTGACGCGGCATCCAGATAGCCAGCCATTGTGCGCACGTCAACCAAACTGCCTGTTTTGATCCAGGCGCGACCAGCGACCGGCTCGCCTGCCATCCGGTATTTCATTGTGCCGTCAATCCCGACCACCGGCATCGACTCGCGCAGCAGCCTCGCATCCCTGCTGCCCGCCGCGTGCACCAGCAGACTGGCCATGCCTTGCACACTGACCCGCGCCGTCCGCGACAGCCCGGATCCGTTGTCAAGCACCAGACCGGGCAGTGAAAGTTGCTGCGATGTCAGCCAGGTACGCAAAACCTGCTGCGCTGCCCGCTGGGTTGCCGGCCGCCTGCCTGCCTCATGGGCGAGCTGCAGCAGCAATTGCCTGGCCATCACGTTATTGCTGAACTTATTGATGTCCTGCACCACGTCGTTGAGCGTCCGAGGCGACTGCCAGCGTAGCCACGGATCCCCGCTCGCAGATCCCCGCTCGATGCGGGTGACGCCATGCCAGCTACCTCCAGATTCCCGCCAGACCGCGCGAAACAGACCGTCAATGAATGCACGATGATCGAACACGGAGACGAACGAACCCAACTCGCCGCAGCTCGGCATGTAGCTGCCACTGACAATCAGTGCTGCGGATCGCTCCCGAGCGGCTGCGCGGTCCAAATCAGATTGCGATGGCGCCTGTTCACTCTTTCTTTCTGAAACGGCCAGCACATTCGCGCTGCGCACACACCGGCCTTGACGCACGCGAAGGCGATTGTCGATCCGCACGCCATCCAGCGCAGGATCCAGCCTGACCTGCGAGCCGTGCCCATTCGAATGCACGACAACCCGGGTCGACTTGAAGTTCATCAGCAAGCCAAACGGACGCACGTTGTAGGGCTGGGTCGGATCACCGTCGAAAGACTCAATGCTCGCCGCACCGACATCGAACACCGAATCGTCGAGCACCAGGTCGCCGTGCAGATCCCGCAGTCCGGCAGAGCGCATCATCGCGACAAATTGCTGGAGATCTTCGATGACCAGCTTGGGGTCACCGCCGCCCCGCAGGATCAGATCGCCCTTCAAGCGTCCGCCAATCAGTTCGCCACGTAGAAAGGCATCGGTATGCCAGCGATAGTCAGGACCGAGCATTGACAAGGCCGCATGCGTTGTCAGCAGCTTCATCGTCGAGGCAGGATTGAATGCAACCTGCGGGTTCAACTGCACAAGTGCCTGCCCACCATCAAGCGGCTGAGCAATCAGCGCGACCTCGCTCGCGGCAATCCCCTGCTCAGCAAGCCAGGTCTCGATCGGCGGCGCCGTGACTGCTGCCTGTGTCTTGTCTGGCAGCATCAGCAGGGCGAAGACCAGCAGGCAGCTCGGCAGACCCGCCTTGATCACTGTGATGCACCGCTGTTGATTCATGCCGGTAATTCTAGTTCAGCGCATCAAAGCTGGAATCCGGGGTGTCATCGCACTGGCGTCTGGCGCAGCTCGGTCATACAGTGACCGTTTTGAACACTTTGACAGGAAACGAGCCATGAAACTAAACGGCAAGATTGCGATGGTGACCGGTGGCGCGCAGGGCATCGGTGCAGCCTGCGCGACCCGCTTCATCAACGAAGGCGCCAGCGTGCTGATCCTGGACAGCAATGCCCAGACCGGTGAGGCGTTTGCCCGATCGCTGGGCGAGCAGGCTGCCTTCATGCAAGGCGATGTCACCGCCAGGGGCGCCGCGCAGGCGACAGTCGAGGCCTGCATCAAGCGCTTCGGTCGCATCGACATTTTGCTCAATAACGCGGGCATTACCCATGCAGCCTCCTTTCTGGACCTCAAGGAAGAGGACTTTGACCGCGTTCTGGCCGTGAACCTGCGCTCGTATTTCACGTTCGGACAGGCGGCAGCTAGGCAGATGATCGCGCAAGGGCAAGGGGGCACGATCGTCAACATGTCCAGCGTCAATGCGGTACTCGCAATCCCGGACCAGGTGCCTTATGTGGTTTCCAAAGGCGGCGTCAATCAGCTGACCCGCGTGATGGCCATGTCTTTGGCCGCGCATGACATCCGTGTCAACGCAATTGGCCCGGGAACGATCGCCACCGAACTGGCCCGCAAGGCTGTGATGGGGTCCGATGCCGCGCGTCGCACGCTGATGTCGCGCACACCGCTCAAGCGTCTGGGCGAGCCCGATGAGGTCGCCAAGGTCGCGGTCTTCTTAGCCGGGGAGGATTCCTCGTATATGACCGGACAGACTGT
>JAURMJ010000260.1 GCA_030830765.1 Quisquiliibacterium sp. | reverse complement strand
TGATGCGTTGCCCCAGATGTTCGACATCTTCATTCAATTCGCGCTGGATGCGACGGAGCTGCTTGCGGAGGCTGATTTTTCTGGCATCGAGCGCTGTACGACGTGGATCCGCCGTCAAGGATCCGGCTTTGGCTTCCGCCTGCAGGGAATTGATTTCTACCTGGACCTTTTCCAACTCGGCCAACAGCCCGATCTGACTGTCACGGTAACGCTGCTCGGCGTTGCGACGGAGCTGATCGACTTTTTCGAAGGGCCTGGCGACCATGCCGCGGCTTCGGATCGAGATGAGATAGTCGGATCCGGAGAGCTGATCGATGACATTGAAGAAAAAATCCCCGTTGCTGGCCTGTGCACTGTATACCGGCTCGCCGAACAGATTACTTTCCAGAACCCAAAGCCGGTCACTCAGGAAATCGGTATCGCTGATGACGATGAAATTGATACGGGCGCCACCGGACTTGGAATCCTCGGATTTACCCGTAAAACGCGCCGCGAGCACGAACGGCTCCTGACTCGACACGAACTTATTCAGCAGCTTTTCGGGGTCATCGGCTGCGCTCCGGTAGGCCACTGCATCAAGCAGTCGCGAGGCATCGGAACTCTGCAACAGGGGTTCGATCTGCAGAATGCTGCTGTCACGTATGGTCAAGGCACCTGCACTGGACAGGACGATGCGGTCGAGATCCGTGGTCACCACGTCGCTCTGGTTCATTGCCGCGCCGGGAAGGCTGATCAGACCCGGATTCCGCTTCGGAAACTGGTTTTCATTGAGCTGCATAAGCCAGGCATATTTACTGTCAAGCACGACCTGGCCCGGATCGAACACGATGCCCCAGGGCTGGAAAAACGAAGCGGCATCGGAGCCGAGCGAAAGGTCGCCGGCATTGCCGAATACCGGAACAGATTCGGCATTCGGATCGAGCAGGATGACCGCATGCCGACCCGCATTGATGAAATCCTGGATCTGCCTGTAGCTGTCGGCAGGCCAGCCGCGCGGATGCATGACCCAGAGCACATCGATATCATCGGAGATTTTAAGAACCCTCGGCGACAAGGTCACCAAGTCATAGCGCTCCGAAAGCTGTCGGAAAGCCACCCATGCCGGCGTGACCGGTCCGAAAGCAGGATTGGCGTTGCCGGTAACCGGCAATTCGGTGATCAGGGCCACTTTCGGTTTTTCAATGCGCTGCACCGAGCGGATGAGCTTGGAAAGCTCGTATTCCAGATGCTCTTCGGCTTCGGGTTTGACGAATCCGATGGTATTCTTCCGGCCATCGGAAAGCGCCGTCAATCCGAAATAAAGCGGTCCCGACCCATCCTCGAGCGGAATGGCCGAAATGCCATCGGCAATTGCCGCGTCCTCCATCACTGAATACGGCTCAGGATCGAGAATGCTGAGCTTGATCCTGCCATCGGACTGCGCCGCGTACTCCTCGACCTTCTCGACCACGCGCGTGGCATATTGACGGAATTGAGGGTAAGGACGCGCTTCTTTTTCGGAATAATAGAGCGTCAATGTTACCGGAGAGCGGATATCACGCAGGATGTGGATACTGCCCTCCGACAGTGTGAACAGCCGTTTTTCGGTCAGATCAAGACGTACGGGCGGCATGAGGACCAGCGCCAGCTGGCACAGCACGAAATAGACGCAGGATAGAACCAGAATCGATAGCGGCAGACGCGCGGATGCAGGCAGCTTCATTCGCCGCCCTTTCGTGCACGCAGCACAAGCAGATTGACTGCGAGCCAGAACAATGCGGTCAACGCGAAGAAAAGTACATCGCGCAGATCCAGTACACCACGGGTAATCGCATTCAGATGCGTCAGGAAGCTCATGGATCCGATCAGATCGACGATATGCTGGGGGAATATTTCACGCACGGGATTGAGCGCAAGCGGGTAGCCCGCCAGCAGGTAGAGCAGCAGAATCATCGCCGTCAGCAGATAGACCACGAGCTGATTTTCGCTGAACGAGGAAACACAGAGCCCTATGGCCAGCATTGCTGCAAGCATCAGGCAGGTACCCATGTAGCCGAGCATGATGGTGCCATGATCGGGATCGCCCAACCAGGCCAAACTGAGCCAAAGCGGAAAGGAGAGCAACAGGGCACCGACCGCGACACACCAGAGCGCCACGAACTTGGCCAGTACCTGCTGCCAGGGCGGGAGCGGCAGGGCATCCAGCAGCTCGATGGTGCCGGAACGGAATTCCTCCGACCAGCTGCGCATCGACAATGCCGGCACCAGCAGCAGGCAGACCCAGGGCAGCAAGCGGAAATAGGCCTGCATGCTGGCCTGTCCGGTTTCATACAGATCCCCGAGATAGAACACAAAACTGTTCGACAGCATGAGGAAAATGACGGTGAAGACCAAGGCCAGTGATGTGCGGAAATAAGCAGAAAGCTCACGCCTGAACAATGCCAGGAAGGCGCTCATGGTCTGGCCTCGGCAACGGTCTTGGCAAATACCTCATCGAGTCGTCCGACTTCCAGACGCAGATCGAGATAAGGCACGCTCTTCTGTGCCAAACGCTCGGCAATGATCTGGTTCTGCGGTTTGCTGCCCTGCACGAACACATACAGGCGTCCGTCGGCAGCATTCTGTTCGAAACCGCTGACACCGGACAGCCCTTCCAGGGCAGCGCGCGCCGCGATGCTTTCACGGGCGACGAACGACACGGCATTGTGGTACTTCGATTGATGCAAGAGATCTTCGGTGCTCTTGTCGAGCAGTTTCCTGCCGCCACCCATGATCATGGTGCGTGAGCACAGCGCCAACACATCGTCGATCTGATGGGTGCTCATCAGGATGGCACTGGTTTTCCCGAGATCCTGGATCAGGCGCCGGACCTGCTGCTTCTGAATGGGATCCAGCCCGTCGGTCGGCTCGTCGAGTAGCAGTACCGGCGGACGATGCATGATTGCCGCCGCCAAGGCGACGCGGCGCATTGAGCCTTTGGACAGTGTCGACACGGTCTGATGCGCGATCGGATTCAAAGTGAGCCGCTCGCAGATGTCATCCACGGTGTTGTAAGCCCTCTTGCCCAGCCCACGTGCAGAGGCAATGAAGCGCAGGTAGGCGATGACACTGGACTCGCGGTAGACTGGCGCATGCTCGGGCAAGTAGCCTAGACTGCGGCGAAGGGCGAGCGGTTCCTCCCAGGGATTGTAGCCACCGAGCCGGACGCTTCCGCGATCCGGCCTGAGGAATCCGGACAGCATGCGCATGCAGGTTGTCTTGCCTGCGCCGTTCGG
>JAURMJ010000259.1 GCA_030830765.1 Quisquiliibacterium sp. | reverse complement strand
TGGAGTTGGCCTATTTGCAAAGCGGATTAACAACGCTAATCTTGCGCGATGCAGGGACGCACGCTCGTGATCTGGATGTGTCTGGGGCAGGTCGGCAACCTGTTGCCCCACGTTGTCGTTCCTGCCGTCATGGTCGGCCATCTGATTCCGCTCTGGGATCTGAGCAATGCGCAGGCCGGATTCATGGCAAGCATCTACGCGGCCGGATACATGGCGGCTGTGCCTGTGCTCAGTTCCTTGACCGACCGGCTCGACGCGCGCCGCATCCTGTTTTTTGGGTCACTGGCGAGTGCCGGTGCGACGATGGCGTTTGCGCTGTTCGCCGATGGTCTGATCTCGGCATGCGTGATCTGGTGCCTGGCTGGCGTTGGGTTCGCGGGCGCCTACATGCCCGGACTCAAGGCGTTGACTGATCGGCTCGACCAACAGGATGCCTCTCGCAGCGTGACCCTGTATACCTCGAGTTTTTCAATCGGTGTCGGGCTGTCATTCCTGATCTCGCAGTTGTTGGCTGACTCCCTGGGCTGGCGATGGGCCTTCGCGTTGACTGCGCTCGGACCGATCCTGATGCTGGTGTCGGCGATTCGCATGAAGCCGGTCAATCCACCACCGAGCAATGGCAAGCTGCTTAATTTTCGGCCTGTTTTGCGCAACCGACCGGCGATGGGTTACATCCTGGGATATGGCGCACATTGCTTTGAGCTTTACGGCATGCGGACCTGGATCGTCGCCTTTTGGACCTTTGTCGCTGCGCGTCATGGCGGCTCGGCACTTCTGGATCCGATGATGATCAGTTTTCTGATCAGCTTGCTTGCCATGCCGGCGAGCATTCTGGGCAATGAGCTGTCGATTCGCTTCGGTCGTCACCGTGCAATCACGGCGATTCAGTTGCTGTCAGCCGCGGTGGCCTTGAGTATCGGTGCACTGGCCGGTGGGTCGGCTGTTTTGCTGCTTGGGTTGGTCCTGGTCTACGCAATTACGGTTCCCGCCGATTCCGGTGCGCTGACCTCAGGAATGGCTGCCAGCGCAGAGCCGCAATTCCGGGGGGTGACGATGGCCATGCACTCGACGGTCGGTTTCGGCTTGTCGGCCTTGGCCGGCTGGCTGGTCGGACTGGCTCTGGATGCGGCAGGCGGCATGAACGCGCAGACGGGCTGGCTGGCCGCGTTCACGGTGCTGGCCGCCGGGGTGCTCTGCGGTCCGTTTGCGCTGTGGTGGTCGCGGCGCGCTGGACAGTCTGCCCGCTGAATTGACGGCTCAGGAAGCCTGCACCTGAGCAGCCTGTGAGTCCGGCCCGAAAATCTTGCCCGGATTCATCGCTTGCTCCGGATCGATCGCCCGACGGACCTGCTTCATCAGATCGACCTCAACCGGGCTGCGCAGGCGCAGGAATTCATCGGTCAGCACGTGACCGATGCCATGCTCGGCGCTGAACGTGCCATCCAGCGATACCGCAACATCGTGCGCGATGGAACGAATCGAGTCGGCGACTGCGAATGGCGCCTCAAACGAGCGCCAGCGCTCAAAGCTCATGCGTGGCGTGAAATGGATGTTGCCATCGCCCAGGTGGGCCACCAGGACAACCTGCAGTTCGGGCATGTGCGCCTGCACGGCGGCCGTTGCACGCTCAATGAATTCGGGAACCGCTTTGACCGGCACAGCGACGTCGCAGGCAATCCCCATGCCCCATTTGCGGTTTGCCTCGGCGATGTTGTGACGAATGGCCCAGAAGGACTCGAGCTGTGCCAGCGATGCGGCGATTGCGGCATCGCGGATCCAGCCGCGCTCCGCGAATTCACCGAGCGCGTCCTCGAGCAAAGCCGACAGATCCGCCTTTGCATAGGTGTCGGACAGTTCGACCAGAACGGCATAGGGGGCCTGCGAGTCAGTGGGCAGGCGCAGTTCAGGAAAGTGCTCGATCACGGTTTCCATCTGCAGCCGACTCAGCAACTCATAGGCGCAGACGCGATCGCCAGCGATTGAGGTCAGCATGGCCAGGCATTCGAGTGCCTGCTGCACGGTGTCCAAAGTCATCCAGGCGGCGGCCCAGACCTTGGGCCTTGGATGAAGCCGCAGCGTGGCTGCGGTGACAATGCCAAGGGTTCCTTCGGCGCCGATGAAAAGATGCTTCATCGCGTAGCCGGTGTTGTCCTTGTGCAGCGCACGCAGACCATTCCAGATTTGTCCATCGGGCAGCACGACTTCCAGACCAATGACCTGATCCCGGGTGGAACCATACTTGAGCACTCCGGTGCCACCCGCGTTGGTCGAGATGTTGCCGCCAATCTGGCAGGAGCCTTGCGCGCCCAGCGATACGCCATAGATCCGGTCATGCTGTTCGGCGGTCTGTTGCACAGTGGCCAGAATGCACCCGGCTTCTGCAACGATCGTATTACCAAGCGGATCAACCTCGCGAATCCGGTTCATCCGCCGCAGGCCGATCAAGACCGGTGCGCTGCCCGCAGCAACGCTTGCTCCGACCGGAACGGCGCCTGCCTGCAGCCCTGTATTGCCTCCTTGCGCAATGACTGCGACACCCGCGGCCCGACAAAGCTGCACGACACGGGCAACCTCGTCGGTGGTGCACGGCAGTGCCACGCATTGAACTTCACCCCGATATCGGCCACGCCAGTCGACGACGAAGGGGTCGACATCATGAGCCTCGGTAAGCACATGCGCGGTTCCGAGCACGTTTCGCAACTGGTCGATCAGGGCCGGCTGTCCCGCGGCTGTACTGGTCATCGTTGATCCGGTTTCATTCATAGCAGTGATGCCAGGCGTGACAGCCCTGTTTCGGTGGTTTCAAGGTCATGGACCAGCGCCACGCGCACGAACCTTCTTCCCTCGTTGCTGCCGTCGGGTCCGGGCTGGGTCAGATATTCCCCAGGCAGCAATCTGACCGCAACCTGTTCCCAGGCTCGGCGGGTGAACTGCAGTCCGTCCTCGACTTGAATCCAGAGAAAAAAGCCGCAAGGTGGGCGGTAGTAACCCGCGTGTTTGCCCAGATAGTGGTCAGCCAGATCGAAGCGGGCCCGCAGCCGCGCCCGCATTGCGTCCACATGGATTTCGTCTGACCAGAGTGCAGCTGCCGCGGCGAGCAGCGGCATCGGCGTGCAGGCTGTCCCATTCAGGCGCACGCGGTTCAGTGCAGTGATTGCGGCTGCATCGCCAACTGCAAAGCCGGAACGCATGCCGGCCGCGCTGGAGCGCTTGGACAGCGAATGCAGCACGATCACGTTATCCAGCCAGCCCGGGCCATCGTCCATCTGCGCAAGCACATCAAGCGCACCAATCGGGGGCTCAGCGTTGTAGAGCTCGGCATAACATTCGTCCAGAACCAGCATGAAGCCATACTTCCGAGCCAGTGTGACCGCCTGACGGATCTGCTCAGGGGCTATCACATGACCGTCCGGGTTGGACGGTGAACACAGTGTCATGATTGCCGTGCGCGAAAGCGTCTGCGCATCGAGCGCGTCAAGGTCCACCGAGAACAATGGAAAGCCACTGTGCGGCAGGTACTGTGGCTTGGCGCCCGCCATGATCGCGGCGACCCGGTAGGTCTGATAGAACGGGTTGGGCATCAGTGCGATCGGCTCACGGGCGTCCGGGCTGACGGCCACGGAAGCGGCCAGATACAGCGCCTCACGACTGCTTGAAACCGAGCTCAGTTCACGCGACGGATCAATGCGCCCGCGTGAGCCGGGATACCGCCTGCCCAGGTATCCGAGCACCGCCTGCAGGAATTCCGGCGTACCCAGTGAGGGCGGGTACCGATTCCATTCATTCGAGTGCGCTGTCACCGTATCGGCCAGCAGTGACGGTGGCGAATCCTGGGGCTCGCCGACATGCATCATCACCGGTGGCAGCGCCGGGTTTGGCGTGATGTCGGCCAGCATCGCATCAAGCCGACGAAACGGGGATTCGAACTGATCGACCCGTTCGTTGAGCGTGGGGCGGACCCGCAGCTGATGATTGGCATGGGTGGGATTGGCGGCATTCATGTTGAAAGGCTCCTGGTATCGGCCGGCAAACGGCAGATCGCCCGGCGATGATAGCCGAGCACAACAAGCCGTAGTCAGTCGGAATTTCATCGCGCAAGCCGTAGAATCCCCGCTGCCAGCCCTGCAACGGGCATGCCCGTAATCAAGGAGCAAAGATGAACGCGAATGACTATCAGATCTTTGACGCGGGGGACGTGGTCCTGCAGTCCGGACGCACCTTCACGTCGATGAAGATCGCCTATAAGACCTATGGTCAGCTTGCACCCGATCGCTCGAACGTGATCGTTTATCCGACCTCGTTCAGTGCGCAGCACTATGACACTGAGTGGTTGGTACGCGAGGGGGGTGCGCTTGATCCCTCACGCTATTTCATCGTGATTCCGAATCTGTTCGGTAACGGGCTGTCGTCGTCGCCGTCAAATACCGGCTGGCCGCTTGTGGGTGATCGCTACCCGCAGGTGACCTATGACGATGCAGTCCGTGTGCAGCAGCGCCTGCTCGCTGAAGTGTTCGGCATCGAACGCGTCAAGCTGGTCTATGGCTGGTCGATGGGGGGCATGCAGGCTTATCACTGGGCCAGCGTGTTTCCCGATCTGGTGGATAAGATCGCCGTGGTCTGTGGTGCCGCGCGCTGTGCTCCGCATAACGCAGTGTTCATTGAGAGTGTGCGCGCCGCGCTGACCGCTGACCCGGCTTATCGTGACGGCATCTTCACCGAGAAGCCCGTACGCGGCGAGCGCGCGATGGGGCGGATTTACGCGGCCTGGGCTTTGTCACAGGCCTTTTATCGCGATGAGCTTTGGCGAGGACTGGGTTACAGCTCGCTGGAGGACTTTCTGGTGCGCAGTTGGGAAGTCAATTTTGCGCGCCGTGATCCGTCCGACCTGCTGGCTCAGCTGTGGACCTGGCAGCATGGCGATATCAGCGCCAATGACCGATTCAATGGTGATCTGCCGGCGGCGCTGGCAGCCATCAAGTCGCGCGTGCTGCTGATGCCGGGTGACCATGATCTTTATTTCCGCGTCGAGGACAATCGACGCGAATCGGTCCACCTGCGGGATGTGCAACTGAAACCGATTCCATCGGTCTGGGGACACCGGGCGGGCAATCCGGCGCAAAATCCGCAGGACGCCGTATTCATTGAAAATGCGGTCCGTGAACTGCTGGACAGCTAGAACATTCAAGGAGAGACAATGACCAAAGTGGTTTCTGAAGTGGCGGGCACGATCTGGAAGATTGAAACCCAGGTGGGGGATGCAGTAGCCGAAGGTCAGCAGTTGCTGATCATTGAGTCGATGAAGATGGAGATCCCCGTTGAGGCACCGCATGCCGGCACTGTCGCCGAGATCCGGGTGAGCGAGGGGGATCCGGTCGAGGAAGAGATGGTCCTGATTGTGCTCGATTAAGTGCCACTTTAAAGACTGGATCTCATTGCGCAACCAAGGAATTTTGATGGCCCTGGAAAATCTGCAGACCCTGCTTTACGCAGTCGACGAGGGCGTGGCCACGATCACGCTGAACCGCCCTGACAAAATGAACGCGTTCACGCCACAGATGCGGGACGAGATCATCAGGACGCTTGATCACACCGATACGGACGACACAGTGCGGGCAGTGATCATCACCGGAGCCGGCAAGGCCTTCTGTGCCGGTGCGGATCTCTCAACAGGTGGCAACACCTTCAACTACGCAGCGCGTAACGAATCGGCCCGTGAGGAAACCCGCGTGGGCGATGTCTATCGGGACGGTGGCGGCCTGACCACGCTGCGCATCTTCCGAAGCCTGAAGCCGGTGATCGGGGCCATCAATGGTGCCGCAGTCGGCATCGGCGTGACGATGCAGCTACCAATGGACATCCGTCTGGCATCGAGCACGGCGCGCTTCGGGTTTGTTTTTGCGCGGCGCGGGATTGTGCCCGAGGCGGCGTCGTCCTGGTTCCTGACGCGGGCGGTCGGCATGCAGACTGCGCTTGAATGGTGTTACAGCGGCCGGGTGTTCGATGCACAGGAAGCGCGCGACCGTGGTCTCGTGCGGTCGGTGCATGCACCTGATGATCTTCTGCCGGCGGCCAGGCAGATCGCGCTGGAGATCGCCCAGAACACGGCACCCGTGTCCGTCGCGATGACCCGCCAGATGATGTGGCGGATG
>JAURMJ010000258.1 GCA_030830765.1 Quisquiliibacterium sp. | reverse complement strand
GTGTTCGAATCGGGAGCGATTCTGCTGTACCTGGCTGAGAAGACTGGCAAGTTCCTGCCGGCCGATCTGCGCGAGCGCGTGCCGGTCTACGAGTGGCTGATGTTCCAAATGGGCGGCTTCGGGCCGATGCCGGGCCAGGTGCATCACTTCCTTGGATTGCAGAACGAGGCTGATCAGCGCTACGGACTCGAGCGCTACTCCAAGGAGACGCGCCGTTTGTACGGTGTCATGGATCGCCGGCTGGCGGACCATGAATTCTTTGCGGACAACTTGTCGATTGCAGACTTCGCCATTGTCGGCTGGGCCTGGCGCCATGAGCGACATAAGGTCGATCTGGCTGACTTCCCGAACGTGAAGCGCTGGTATGAGCAGATGATGGCGCGGCCGGCGGTCAAGCGCGGCTTTGAAGTCGCACTGAGCTGAACGCTCACCAGGCACGTGCCAGGCACGCGCCTGGCACGTAGTGCGTTTGGCCGCAGACGTGCATGCAGCACAAGGCGGGCAATCGCTCTCTGTCAGTCGGTCCGCGTGCCGACAACAACCGCGCTGTCGAACATGGCCGCAATCTCGTCGCGAGAAAATCCAAGCTCGGTCAGCACGGCTGCCGAGTCCTCGCCGAGCTCGGGTGCGTGCTTGCGCACAGCAGTTGGGCTTGCCGAGAACTTCATCGTCGGTCGGACATAGCGGATCGGACCCTGAGTCGGGTGCTCAGCGCGCTCGAACAGACCGACCGCTTTCAGGTGCGGATGCTCGGGCAGCTGATCGAATGCGTAGATCGGCGTGGCTGGAATATCGAGTCGCTCGCAGACCTGCATCCAGTGTTCGGTTGTTTCGGTGCCCACAATCTGCGTCAGCAGCGTATACAACTCTTTGATGTTGCGGTTACGCGAGTGCCGATCCCTTACCTGCAGGCGGTCGATTGCTTCCTCCTGTCCTGCATCGCGAAGAAACGAAACCCAGTGGTGCTCGGTATACGGCAACATGCTGACATGGCCGTCACGCGTCGGGATCGGTCGTCTGCCGCCCGCGAGCACCCGCGCGTAGCCGGCTGGTGCTGGTGCGGGTTCGAAGGTCAGTCCGCCCAGGTGTTCGGCGAGCATGAACGCGGTCATCGTCTCGTACATCGGCACTTCGACCTGCTGACCCTGTCCGGTTCGCAGTCGATGCACAAGAGCGGCAAGCACTGCATTCGACAGGAACACGCCGATGGTCTTGTCGGCCATCAGCGACGGCACATAGTCCGCCGCGCCAAGGTTTTCCCGGTTCAGGGCCACCAGGCCGCTTGCCGACTGGATGATGTCGTCAAAGGCAGGTTTGTCGCGGTAGGGCCCATCCTGACCGAAACCTGTTGCAACACAGTAGATGATGTCTGGTTTGATGGCAGCGACCTGCTCGTAGCCAAAGCCGAGTCGCTCGATTGCACGAACGCGCATGTTGTGGACGAAGACATCAATTGAGCTGACCAGACGCTTGAGTACCTCGCGCCCCTGATCGGACTTCATGTCGATCGCCAGCGAGCGTTTGTTGCGGTTGATTGCCAGAAAGATCGAACTCATGCCCTTGTTCAGCGACACGCCGTTGGCGCGCATCAAGTCCCCGACCGGCGGTTCGACCTTGATCACATCGGCGCCATAGTCGCCCAATATCGCTGTTGCGACGGGGCCGAGCACCACGGAGGTCATATCGAGAACACGGATTCCACTGAGTGGGCCAGGTGTCATAGGGGTCTCCTGTCAGGTCTAATTTGCCGCTGCACTATTTGCCCGAGACTATAACCATGATCCGAACGTCACAGGAGTGACGCATTCCATCCGCGCTGAGCAGTCGCCGTAAGACTGAATGAGGCAGGCAGTGCGCGCGACTGGAGGCCAGGATCAGATATCCGATTCGAAGGAGTCCCAATGACTGCAAGCAGCCCGCGTGATGACATCAGCCTGACCCGTGAAGGACATGTTGCCATCGTCGAAATCCGGCGACCGCCGCATAACTTCTTCGATATTGATCTGATCCGGGGGCTTGCCGATCTGTTTGAGGCGCTCGATCGCGACGACAGCTGCCGAAGCATTCTGCTGTGTGCCGAGGGCACTGCCTTTTGCGCAGGTGCCGATTTTTCAAAACGGGATCGCTCAGTGATTCCTGGGGAGGAACAGAAGAGCAATCCTCTGTATGACGAAGCGGTTCGACTTTTTTCGTGCTCGCGCCCCATCGTTGCCGCGGTTCAGGGGCCGGCAGTAGGTGGCGGGCTCGGTCTGGCAATGGTTGCTGACTTCCGGGTTGCCTGCCCAGAGGCGCGTTTCAGCGCGAACTTCAACCGGCTTGGCTTTCATCCGGGTTTCGGTCTGTCGGTGACGCTGCCGCGGGTGATTGGCATGCAAAAGACTTCGATGATGTTCTACACCGGTCGCAGGTTCGGTGGTGAGGAGGCACATTCGATCGGGCTGGTAGACGTTCTAGTGCCGCGTGATCAGTTGCGCGCCGAGGCCTTGAAGCTTGCTCGGGAGATCGCTATTTCGGCTCCGATCGCCGTCCAGTCAACGCGGGCAACGCTGCGTGCGGGGCTGGCTGACGCTGTGCGTGATATCACCGCCCATGAAGGGGCAGAGCAGGTTAAGCATTTCCGGACCGAGGACTTCAAGGAGGGCGTCGCCGCAATGGCTGAGCGGCGTGAGCCACGTTTTCAGGGGCGCTGATCGTCCAGCAGTCGGGCAGACATCCGAACGGGAGTCATGATGCGAGCAGGCATTTACCAGCCGCCGAAGATCGAACGCATTATCTTCGGCAAGTCATATCTCGAGGCTGTGCGCGAGCTCGTGGACGAACTCGGCGCGCAGCGCGTCTTCGTGATCGCAAGTCGCACGTTGAATCGGCAGACTGCACTCGTACAGAACCTGCGGGACGCGCTTGGAGCAAGACATTGCGGCACCTTCGATGAGGTTCCTGCGCATACGCCCCGTGAAGCGGTCGTCCAGGCGGCCAACAGGGCTCGTGAGGCCGGAGCGGATCTGCTGGTTTGCTTCGGGGGCGGGTCCCAGACCGACGCGGCGAAGGTGATCCAGCTGTGTCTTTCCAATGAGGTGCGCGAGGTTGCCGATCTTGATCCGTTGCGCGCCTCCGCAGGACCTGCACGTTATCCGAAAGTGAATGCGCCGACCGTGCGCACCATCGCCATTCCGACCACGATGTCGGCCGGTGAATTCAACGCCTATGCCGGTGTCTCGAACCGGACGACAGGGGTCAAGGAATCCTTTCATCACCGGTCTGCCGTCCCGGCCTATGTCGTGCTGGACCCGGCGGTGACGCTCGCGACGCCAGCCGAGTTGTGGCTGTCGACCGGAATCCGCGCGCTTGACCATGCGGTCGAGGGCTATCTGTCGATTGATGCGCAGCCGTTTTCACAGGCCGCAGATCTGCAGGTGCTGCGTCTGCTGCCCGACGCGTTGCGGCGATGTCAGTCCGAGCCGGAAGACCTGCAGGCGCGTTTCGATTGTCAGATGGCGATGTGGCTGTCGACAGTCGGTTCGCAGTCCGGTGTCAACAAGGGTGCAAGCCATGCGATCGGCCACATCCTGGGCAGCTGGGCCGGTGTTCCGCATGGCATTACTTCATGTGTGACACTGCCGTCGGTGCTGCGCTACAACGCCGAGGTGAATTACGCAGAGCAGGCCATCGTGGCGCAGACCCTGGGCGCGCCCAATGATGATCCTGCTGACTTCATCGAGAAGCTGATCGCTGATCTGGGACTGCCAACCCGGCTGTCGCAGGTCGGAGTCAGTGCAGACCGGCTCGAGGAACTGGCGGCGCTTTGCATGCACGATCGGTGGATTCCGACCAATCCGCGACCCTTGCCCGACGCGACCGCAGTCCTTGAAATTCTGAAGCTGGCTGCCTGATCATTCAGGCAGGCTGGCGATGATGGGTTGCTGGCGTATTACCGCACAAGCTGCGCCGCATTGCCAGGCAATCTCGCCATCAGGCGCGCTCTGAGCGCCTGTCAGCGGGGGTGCTGCCAGTCGACAGCTTTCGGGTGCGGTCAGAGTGCGCTGAGCATCGGCCACAGGGCATCGGCGCCTTTGGCCGCCACCTCCTGGCCGATCTGACGCTGCCAATGCACCTCGTTGCCATATTCGTCACGCCATGCATAAAGCCTGCGAGTCAGGTTATGCAGCACGTGTTCGCGCGTAAAGCCCATGGCGCCATGTACCTGGTGAGCAATGTCTGCGCCCAGACCAGCAGCTTCGCTGATTCTTGCCTTGGCGATTGCGACGCAAAGGCTCGAGGGATGCTCGCCGGTCACATCGAGTGCACCGTCGAGCGCAGCACTGCAGGCTGCTGCGTGGGAGGCTTGCACGGCCAGCATGTGCTGGACGGCCTGGAATTTCGAGATTGGCCGACCGAACTGAACGCGCTCGCTTGCGTATTGCAGCGCCAGTTGCAGGCTGCGCTCCATTGCACCGGCCATCTGTGCACTGCGCGCCAGTGCGCCGTAACGCATCAGCAGTTCATCGGCATGCGCCAGCTCACGGCTGTCAACGCGCGACATCGAGTCGGGCGACAGTGTGACTCTGGGCTCGCCCGCCAGATTGATCTCTGCGCGGATTATGCGGGCAGTGCCCTGGTAAAGCGTCACGCGGGCATTCGCGCCTCGGCCTTCGATCGCAACAAGATGGTTGGCCTGAGCGCCCCAGGGCACCCTGGCCATCGTGCCATCTTCGCCAGCCAGCCCGGCGGCAATGATGCCCTCAGGCATTGGAAGACCAGCTGCTTGCAGCAGACGCGAAGCGATCATCGATTCGGCGATCGGCAGTGGCAATCCATGAAAGGCCGTGCGTTTGAGCGCGCGCATCGCGCTGGCCAGCCCGAGGCCGGAACCTGACTGTTCCTCGGGCAGCATGCAGCGGGGCAGTCCCAGCTCACTGATTGCATTCCACAGCGAGTCGGGCCAGTTGCCCTGTTCGGCGGCCTCGCGCAGCGTGCGGTCGGCCTGATCTTCACTGAGACGGTCGATGGTCTCGATCAGCAGTGCCTCGATTTCGGCATCCTGTTCGGCGGCATTCATCATTGCAGTATTCATCTTCTTGTATCCATTGCCCGTTGCTTCAGCGCAGACCGAGGCCGCGCGCAATCATGCCGCGCAGAATCTCGCGCGTACCGCCTCGCAGTGTGAATGACGGCGAGCGAAGAATCGTCAGCCCCAGGTTCTCCGCATAGTCGGAGCTGTGCCCGAGTGATGGCTCGACACCGGTCAGTCGACGAAAGACTTCGGGCACTTCACGTTCGAATGTCGTTCCAATGTCCTTGACCAGCGCGGCTTCAACAGCCGGATTGGCGCCGCGATCGAGCTGGCCGGCGATCGATGTGGACATCCGGCGCAGCGTGGCTAAGTGTGCAACCAGGCGACCGATTTCTGTGGCTGCCTGGGGATTTGGCTCGGTGCCGACCTGACGCAGCGACTCAAGCAGGAGCTGGAAGGTACTCATGAATCGATCCGGGCCGGAGCGCTCGAAAGCCAGCTCACCGGTCACCATCTTCCATCCCGAGCCGACACCACCGAGGACCATGTCATCTTCGACGAAATAGTCGTCAAAGATGACCTCGTTGAAGTCATGCCCACCGTACAGGTTGTAGATCGGGCGCGTGCTGAAACCCGGATGCGACGTATCGACGATGAACTGCGTCATACCCGCATGACGGTCGTCTTCGAGCGGTGCGGTGCGGGCCAGTGCGATCAGGTAGTGCGCCTCGTGCGCGCCGCTGGTCCAGACTTTCGAGCCTGATATCTTCCAGCCACCCTCGACCTTGTTTGCACGGGTTCGTACTGCAGCCAGGTCCGAGCCAGAGTCAGGCTCGCTCATGCCGATGCTAAAAAAGCATTCACCAGCACAGATTTTTGGCAGGATCAGCTGGTGTGCACGTTCGCTGCCATGCCTCAGGATCTGGTGGCCACTCTGGCGATCAGAGACCCAGTGCGCGCCGACGGGTGCGCCAAGTGCGAGTAACTCTTCAACGACGACATAGCGTTCGAGCGCAGAACGCTCATGACCGCCATATTGTTTGGGCCAGCACATGCCGATATAGCCACGTTCACCACAGGCTTTCGAAAACTCGACATCCCTGGAACTCCAGGAGTTCAGACGTGGGTCGAAGCGTCCCTGCGCCACCTGCTCAGCGACGAAGTCGCGAACCTCCTGGCGAAGTGCATCGGTGGTTTCGGGTAATTTGACCGGGTCAAAGCGAAATTCATGCATGGTCTTGACTTTCTCCAGAGAGCTCTTGAGTGTCGCTGCAAGCGTGCAGACCTGTCCACCCTGTGGTTTTCATTGACCGGATTGCTGCTGCATACTGCACGCCAGTTTCGGACCTGATCATGGAGCCCTAGATGTTCACGCCAGACTTACTTGCGGGAAAACGCATTTTGATCACTGGAGGCGGCACTGGCCTGGGGGCCGCGATGGGTCGTCGCTTTGCAGAACTTGGTGCAAACCTCGTGATTTGCGGGCGTCGCAGCCAGGTGCTTGAAGAGGTTGCGACTCAGTGGCGCGAGCAATTTTCCATCGATGTGCAGACAATTGAATGCGACGTGCGGCGCGGTGAACAGGTCGAGTCGATGATGGATGCGATCTGGGCCAGGGCGCCGCTCGATGTCCTGGTGAACAACGCGGCAGCCACCTTTGTTGCCCAGACCGAGAAAATGTCATTTCGGGCTGCCGATGCCATCCTTGCACCTACATTGCATGGCGCGATGTATTGCACGATGGCCTGTGGTCGTAGGTGGATCGAGGCTGGCCATCCCGGAACGGTTCTGAGCATCCTGTCGACGTCGACGATCACCGGACGCGCCTATACAGTGCCCTCGTCAATCGCCAAATCCGGTCTGCTGGCGATGACGCGCAGCCTGGCAGTTGAATGGGGGCCGCACGGTGTGAGATTGGTTGCAATTGCGCCAGGATTCTTTCCGACACCCGGTGCCAGCGGGCAGTTGGCGATCAGCAAGCAGGCGCCGCGCGAGCAGCGCGTGCCGCTGGGACGTGTCGGCGAGCATGCGGAGCTTGCCAATCTGGCGTCCTACCTGGTTTCCGATGGAGCGGCCTACATCACCGGTGAGATGGTGACCATTGATGGCGGTACGCATCTGCGCACGTCCGGGGTGGAGGATTTGGTTGCCTGGAGCGATACGGACTGGGCGGCGCTGCGACAAGGCTAAGACCTGCTGCGACGCTGCGCGGACAACACGCTGTGCAGGCGGGTCATCGGGGCGCAACGGATGTTGCTCTACCCCGGTCTGCAAACTGCTTGGCTGTCGGGCTCGATGCTGGTCAGTCGATCCGGTGGGTTGTCTGCGGATCGAACAGGTGAATCGCTGACGGATCGACCTCGACATTGAGAGTCGAGCCCGGCGGGAAATCCAGATCACCATGCATTCGCATCGCGACACGATCGCGGTCGCCGCCGATCAGCGGCCCGTGAATAATCGTGTCGGTGCCCAGGTGTTCGACAAGTTCGATATGCATTTTCATCGGCCCGTCACCCTCGCTGATCTTCAGATGTTCAGGTCTGAACCCGGCAATCAGCTTCGCACCGGGCTGCGCGCTGCTCGGTGCAGCAAGCGACAACTGACCTGCACCTACGTCGACCGAACTGCGGTCTGCCGCCAGGGTTGCCTGCGCAAAGTTCATTGCAGGTGAGCCGATGAAGCCTGCGACAAAGAGTGTTGCCGGGCGCTGGTAGACCTCGCGCGGCGTGCCGATTTGCTCGGCCAATCCATTATTCATGACCACCAGCCGGTCGGCCATCGTCATGGCCTCGACTTGATCGTGCGTGACATAGATGCTGGTTGTGCCCAGGTCGCGCTGCAGCTTGCGGATTTCGACTCGCATCTGCACGCGCAGCTTTGCATCCAGGTTAGACAGAGGCTCATCAAACAGAAAAGCCTTGGGGCTGCGCACAATTGCCCGACCCATCGCAACGCGCTGGCGCTGGCCTCCCGACAATTGCTTGGGACGACGTTCGAGCAACTGCTCCAGTTCGAGCAGTTGTGCGACTTCCCGCACTCGTCTGTCGATCTCGGCCCGTGGCATCTTGCGGTTCTTCAATCCGTACGACATGTTGTCGAACACGTTCATATGCGGGTAGAGCGCATAGTTCTGGAACACCATCGCGATATCCCGACTTGCCGGTTCAACATCGTTGACGATGCGGCCATCGATGCTCACCTCGCCACTGGTGATTTCCTCCAGGCCGGCGATCATCCGCAGCAGCGTGGATTTGCCGCAGCCTGAAGGGCCGACCAGCACGATGAATTCACCGTCGGCGACATCCAGATTGATGCCGTTGACCGCGTTCGCGCCGTTCGGATAAGTCTTGCAGATCGATTCAATATTCAGTCTTGCCATGGTCGGATTCCGCAGGCTTATTTTTCAGTTTCGACGAGGCCCTTGACGAAGAGCTTCTGCATGGCCAGCACGACAGCGACTGGCGGCAGCATCGCAAGGATTACGGCCGCCATGACGAGCGGCCATTGCGGGTCGGTATCAGCGACATTGATCAGGCGCTGGATGCCGATTGTGATCGTCAGGTAATCAGATTCAGTGGTCATCAGAAGCGGCCACAGGTACTGATTCCAGCCAAACGTGAACATGATCACAAATAGCGCCGCAATATTTGTACGCGACAGCGGGAGCAGGATGTCTCGCAGGAATTTCATTGGCCCGGCTCCGTCGATCCGGGCTGCCTCGGCCAGTTCATCAGGCACGGTCATGAAGAACTGGCGGAACAGGAAGGTTGCTGTTGCCGAAGCAATGATTGGCAGCGTCAGTCCCACGTAGGAATTCAGGAGTCCGAGATCCGCGACAACCTTGTAGGTCGGCAGAATACGGACCTCGACGGGAAGCATCAGCGTCATGAAGATGATCCAGAACGCAATCATCCGAAATCTGAAACGAAAGTAGACGATGGCAAAGGCACCGATAAATGAGACTGCGATCTTGCCGATCGCGATCACCAGTGCAGTGATCAGGCTGTTCTTGAGCATCAGCGCGACTGACACGCCGCCTGCAGCCGGATTCGCCAGCCCCTCGCCGAGCACTGCAGTGTAGTTCTGCCAGAGCTGGTCGCCGGGCCACATCGGGATCGGCGCTGTCATCAGGTCCGCGGCGTGATGCGTGGAGGCGACAAAGACCACCCAGATCGGAAACACCATGACAATGACCCCAAGGATCAGTGTCAGGTGCGAGATCGCGGTTAACAGAGGGCGTTTTTCGACCATCAGTACTCGACCTTGCGCTCGATGTATTTGAATTGCACGACCGTCAGCGCGATCACGATGAGCATCAGGATCACCGACTGGGCTGCCGAGCCTCCGAGGTCAAGCCCGATGAATCCATCATTGAAAAGCTTGTAGACCAGGATCTCGGTCGCCTTAGCCGGCCCGCCATTCGTGGTTGCATGCACGATGCCGAAGGTGTCGAAGAAGGCATAGACGACATTGACGACAAGCAGAAAGAAGCTGGTCGGGGTCAGCAACGGAAAGATGATGGTCCAGAAGCGCTTCCCGGGGCCGGCTCCATCGATGGCCGCTGCCTCGATCAGTGATCGTGGAATTGATTGCAGGCCCGCCAGGAAGAACAGAAAGTTGTAGCTGATCTGCTTCCAGACCGCAGCAATCACCACCAGTACCTGCGCATCAAAGCCGTCCAGCGTGTGGTTCCATTCGTAGCCAAGCGATTGCAGGAAGTACGCGAGGATGCCGATCCGCGGGTTGAACATGTACCACCACAGCGCACCGGCTACGACTGGCGCTACCGCATAAGGCCACAGCAGCATCGCCTTGTAGACGCCGGCACCGCGTAGTACACGGTCGCACATCGCGGCCAGCAGCAGCGAAATTGACATGCCCAGGCCGGCAACAACCAGGCTGAAGATGGCCGTGCGTGAGAATGATTCGAGGTAGTACGCGTCCTCGAACAGGGCCTTAAAATTATCGAACCAGACGAAGGTGCTCTTCAGGCCAAAGGCATCTTCTAGCAGCAACGACTGAAACAACGCCTGACTGGCTGGCCATAGAAAAAACACCGCTGTAATTGCCAATTGCGGCAGCAACAGTGCGAGAGGCAGCCAGAGGCCATCGAAGGTGGCTCTTTTGTTCAACTCAAATTCCCGGTGGGCTGAGCAACGCCTCTGGTCGGTCCGGACGTTGCAGATTCATGACCGATCCAGGCAGGTGCAGCATGCCAGGCTGCGGGCGCGTGGATTGCGCCCGTGCCTGACGGTGCTGCTTACTTGTTAGCTGCCTCGAACTTGCGCAGCATCTCATTGCCGCGCGAGACCGCAGAGTCGAGTGCCTGCTGCGGCGACTTCTTGCCGGCCCAGACGCCTTCCAACTCCTCGTTGATCACGTCGCGGATCTGTACAAAGTTGCCGAACCGCAGCCCGCGCGAGTTCGCAGTGGGCGCCTTGCCGGTCATCTGATTGATGCTGACGTCGGTGCCCGGGTTTTTGGCGTAGAAGCCCTGTTTCTTGGTCAGCTCGTAGGCAGCGTAGGTCACCGGCAGGTAGCCGGTTGCCTGATGCCAGCCAGCCTGGACATCGGCAGATGACAGATAGTTCAGGAATTCACCAACGCCCTTGTACTCGGCTGCCGGGCGACCTTTGAGCACCCAAAGCGTTGCGCCCCCGATGATCGAGTTCTGCGGTGCGCCATTCACGGCAGGCCAGTAGGGCAGCATCCCGACGCCGAACGAGAAATCTTTCGCATTCGCCTTGATGCCCGAATAGGCTGCCGACGAGTTCATGTACATCGCGCATTCCTGCGTGTAGAACTTCGGGGCACTGTCAGAGCGGCGACCGCCGTAATCGAAGATCTTGGACTTCTGCCATTCTGCGAGTTGAGTAATGTGCTTGACGTGCAGCGGTGAATTGAAGCTGAACTTTGAGTCAAAACCGTCAAAACCATTGGATTTTGTCGCGAACGGCACGTTATGCCAGGCCGAGAAGTTCTCAAGCTGAACCCAGGACTGCCAGCCTGTCGTGAAGCCACACTTGACGCCTGCTGCCTGCAGTTTCTTGGCAGCAGCTTCCATTTCGGGCCAGGTCTTTGGCGGGGTGTTCGGATCCAGGCCTGCTTTCTTGAACAGGTCCTTGTTGTAGTACATCACCGGCGTGGAACTGTTGAACGGCATTGACAGCATGTTGCCCTTGCTGTCGGCGTAGTAGCCGGTCACCGCAGATAGATAGTTCTTCGGGTCGAAGGCTAGTTTGTTATCGGCCATCAGCTGATAGACCGGGTAGATCGCCCCCTTGGCCGCCATCATCGATGCCGTGCCGACCTCGAAGACCTGAACAATGTGTGGTGCCTTCTTGGCGCGGAACGCCGCGATTGCACCGGTCATGGTCTCGGTGTAGTTGCCCTTGTAGACCGGAACAACCTTGTAGGCGGTTTGCGATTTGTTGAAGCCTTCGGCGATGCTGTTGACCTTCTCGCCAAGCTTCCCACCCATGGCGTGCCACCACTGGATTTCAGTCGCCGCATAGGCTCCCGAGGACAGCGTCAACATCGCCGCACTCACTGCCAGGGCGCTGATGCGCCGGTTTAATAGACTCGATTTCATTGTGGGTCTCCTCTGTGGACTGAAGCTGGTTGCCTCGAAGGGGAATATTCCAGCTGATTATTGCTTCACTTTCATGACAGCCTGAATCCGGTCCGGGTAGTCGGTGATGATTCCGTCGACACCCATCGCCAGCAGTTCGTGCATTTCCTCGATCTTATTCACGGTCCAGACCACGACCTTCAGGCCCAGCGCGTGAGCTTCATCGAGAGTCTCCTTGCGCAGGTCACGATAATACGGTGACCAATGGGTTCCTCCCAAGGATTTGATCAGGCGTGGGATCGAACCGTCGAAATCCTCGATGTCCTTGCCGGCCAGCCATGCCGATGGGCCGGGTTGGCCGCGCTGGACATTATTCAGCCAGGATCGCTCGGCCGTCAGGAAGCTCAGGCGAAGATCGGGGGCCTTCCCCCGCAGATGGACCAGGCTGCGCCAGTCGAAACTTTGCACGATCAGGCGGTCGCGCAGCCCGGCTGCAGTGATCTGTTCTAGAAGTTTGTCAGCGATCACCTCGGGTGAATGCGTCTGTTCAGGCAATAACGGGTTGGTCTTGATTTCGATGTTCAGGCAAACCGTGCCGGTCCCGCGAAGCGCAGGCAGGGTCAGTAATTCATCCAGCAGGGGCATACGGGTGCCATCTCGAGCCGCTTGCTGTGGATAACGCCGCGCGTAGCGTGAGTCGGGGTTCAGGCGACCCACGTCAAGACGGGCGATCTGAGCCCATGCCAGCTCGCTGAGTGCCGTGCGCTCGCTGATCCACTGACCGTCTCGCCGAACGATATCCGGATTCAGCAGGGGGTCGTGGGAAATCACGAGCTTTCCATCGCGGGACATGCCGATGTCAAGCTCCAGGCAGTCAACACCAAGCGCCAAGGCTTTTTCAAAGGCGGGCATGGTGTTTTCCGGGGCCAGACCCCGCGCTCCGCGATGACCGTGAAATTCGGCTGCGATGGAATGATTATTCCATGCCAGGGTCATCAAAATCAGTGCGAGAGCGAGAGCTGGTCGCGGATGCATAGCTGCCTTGTTTCTAAAGTGTATGAGAGCAACGGATGGGCGACACCCCAGGCGAATTCAGCCTTTGTTATGGAATTTTGTCAATGGGGGCCATTTGCCCTCTTGTCTGTCGCCACAGGCTGTCCGAACGATTGCGTGAGCGAAGAGAGCTCTGCTCAAGCGGGTGAGGGCAGTTGGGTTGAGGATGATT
>JAURMJ010000257.1 GCA_030830765.1 Quisquiliibacterium sp. | reverse complement strand
CCCATGCAAGTGCGCTACCAGGCTGCGCTACGCCCCGAAGCGCGCGATTATAGCAGGGCTTTCAGAACACTCTGAATGCTCAACTTGAGAAACGGGTTACGAACAGCACGATTGACGGAAATCCAACGAGCAAGCCGACGCGAGTCAGATCAGCAATCACAAAAGGCAGAACCCCCCGATACATCGCAGCCATTGGAATATCGGGTGCCATCGCGCGAATCACGAATAAATTCATGCCAACCGGCGGCGTGATCAGTCCGACCTCAACGACAATCAGCACGAGAATACCGAACCAGATGGCCGCGTCTTCTGGTGACATCCCGAAATCAAGCGCGCTGATCATCGGAAAGAAGATAGGAATGGTCAACAGAATCATCGACAAGGAATCCATGACGCAGCCGAAGATCAGATAAAAGATCAGGATCGCCCACAACACAGCGAAAGGGCTCAAGCCCTGCTCTCCGACCCACTGTGCGAGTTCCTGGGGCAGCATCGAGAGCGCCAGGAAGATGTTGTAAGCAGCCGCCCCGAGTACGATCATGAAAACCATCGCGGTGCCTGACGCAGTTGCCTCGAGCGCTTGACGGAAGCGCACTCGATCAAGTCCTCCGCGCCACCAGGCCAGCAAGCCGGTACAGACGGCACCTACTGCAGCCCCTTCCGTCGGCGTGAAAAGGCCGGTATAGATCCCACCGACAACGAGGACAAAGATGACACCGACCGACCAGGTTTGTCCGAGCGCGCGCCAGCGTTGTGCCAGCGGCAGCGGCGGGATGCTGCCTGCCGCATGCGGACGCAACCGGACCACTGTTGCCACCACCAACATGTAGCTGACCGCGGCCAGCAGGCCCGGAACAAAGGCTGCAGCAAAGAGCACCGCGATATTCTGCTCTGCGAGGATGGCGTAGATCACCAGGACGATCGAGGGAGGGATCAGAATACCCAGCGTGCCTCCTGCTGCAAGCGCACCGCTGGCCAACCCGCCCTCATAACCTGCACGCCTGAGTTCAGGCAACGCGACCTGCCCCATGGTCGCAGCCGTTGCCAGTGAGGAACCGCAGATCGATCCAAAACCTGCACAGGCTCCGATCGCGGCCATTGCAATGCCTCCGCGCCAATGCCCGACAAGAGCTTCAGCTGCTTTGAACAAGGCTTGAGAAATACCGCCGAGCACCGCAAACTGCCCCATCAGCAGAAACAGCGGAACGATTGACAGGGAATGCGTCGAGAACTGGCCATAGGCCAGCGTCTTCATCTGGTTCAGCAGCGGAGCGAGGTCGCCGTATATCAGCCAACTGCCAGCCAAGCCCATCGCAAGCATCGCCAGCCCGATCGGGACTCGCAGGAAGATCAGCAGCATCAGACACGGGAAGGATGCGGCGGCGAGCCAGATCGGATCCATCAGTGAGCCGCCCCTGAACCGATGATCTCTGCCGGCTCCTGCACAAGCCCAAGGTTTTCGAGCAAGCGCCAGGCATACGCAACACAGCCGACGATTGCCGGCGGCATCGATGCAGCATAGCCCCACCACGTTGGCATCTGCAGGATAAAGCTGACTTCGGCACTTTCGCGATAGCCCTGCATCGCGATAGCCATGCGCCAGGTCAGAAAAAACCAGACGCTCAACATCAGCATGCTCGAGAGCGTCTCAATGACACGCTTCATCGGGAGTGGGAAAGCGGACCAGAACAGGTCTACCGTGGCATGACCACGGGTCATGAAACACCAGGGAAGGCAGCAGAAAACGACCACCGCGGTTCCCGCCTCGACCAGTTCAAAGTCACCGGGAACCGGGCCAAGACCAAGACCGCTGAGCGCGCGTCCGACGATGCTTGCCGCGCTGATCAGAGCCAGTACAACCAGCACAAGCCCGCCGAACCGGGCAGTCTGGCGACACAAGGAATAGATGCAAGAGCCCATGAATGACGCTTTGTCAGCCGCCTGGCCAAGCCAGGCATTGGCCAGGCGAGCTGGAGCGCTTCAATCGTTCACTTGCCGTTGTACTTTTCAATCAGCGCCTGCGCGGCCGAAGCGAGCTTGGGACCATCAATCCCCTTGCCGCTCACCTCTCGGTACCAGACTGCCCTTGTCCCCGCAGCCACCCGTTCCCAACGCGCGGTCTCGGCCGCATCGAGCGTGATCAGGTTATTACCAGCCTTCTTGGCCAGACCCAAGCCACCGACATCGCCGTTATCCATTGCCTTTCCGAAAGCTCGAGCCACTTCGATGCCCGAATGCTGGTCGATGATCTTGCGCAGATCTGCCGGCATCTTCTCGTAGCGAGCCTTGTTCATCACCAGGCCGAAGGTCAGCGTGTAAAGCCCTCGAGGACCCGTAAAGCCCGTATGGTTCTTGACGATCTGCTGCACTTTGAGCGCTGGCACAACCTCCCAAGGAATTGTCGTCGCAGTGATGACGCCTTTGGACAGTGCCTCGCCAACTGCCGGCACCGGAAGACCAACAGGAGTCGCACCAAGCTGCTCCAGCATCACGTTGATCATCCGAGAACCGCCGCGCACCTTCATGCCCTTCAGGTCTTCAAGCTTGCGGATCGGATCGCGGCTATGGAACAAACCAGGACCGTGCGTATGCGCCGCGAGCAATTTGACGTCCTTGAATTCGTCCATCGCATGCTTCTGAACGTATTCCTGAAAGGCACGAGAGGAATTCTCGGCTTTTCCACAGGTAAAAGGCAGTTCAAAGGCTTCGCATTTCGGGAAACGGCCAGGCGAATAGCCAAGGACAGTCCAGACAATATCAACGACACCATCTTTGGCCTGATCGAACAATTCAGGCGGTTTGCCGCCCAATTGCATCGTCGGGAACAACTGGATCTTGATGCGGCCCTGGCTTGCCTTTTCAATTGAACGCGCCCACGGCGTGATCGCTTTGGAAGGAATAGTTGCCTGCGGAGGCAGGAACTGATGCAGCCGAAGTGTCACTTCGGCGGCCTGCGCGGTGCCATTAACGCCCACTGCGCCCAGCGCCATCCCGCCAAGAAGCCTTCTACGTAATGGTTTCATCCCCGTCTCCCCTTTTTATCGCGGCTTGCCCACCAAGGCTGCCTTGTTGAATCGGTGCATTCTAATCAACCCGGACCGCTGCGCCACGCATTTTGTGATTTCCTCAAAGGAACTCACCCCGAAGCATTTGTTACTCAGCGCAACAGCTCGATTGCCCGCATCATATCGGCTCGCAGGGCCTGCAGATCTTCTCGATGCAACTCGACTGGCTCTTCTGGACCAACACTGGCTAGAACCGCTGCACGTCCACGCGTCGACCCGGCAAGTTCACCAAGCCGGTTTCTTGCACCGCTGATTGTGAAGCCCTGCTCATAGAGTAATTCACGAATCCGCCGGATCAGTAAAACCTCATGATGCTGGTAATAACGCCGATTACCGCGCCGCTTCATCGGACGCAACTGTGTGAACTCCTGCTCCCAGTAGCGCAGCACATGAGGCTTGACGCCACACAGTTCACTCACCTCACCAATGGTGAAATAGCGCTTGGCCGGAATCGGCGGCAGAACAACCGGGGTATCGGTCTTGGGTTGCATAGGCAGGACGGTGTCGGGATCGGTCGATCAGCACAGGGCTAGCTGATCTGCCCTTCAATCTGAGTCTTCAGCTTCTGACTGGCATGGAAGGTCACGACCCGTCGAGCGGAAATCGGGATTTCCTCCCCGGTCTTCGGATTGCGCCCGGGGCGCTGCGGCTTATCGCGCAACTGGAAATTACCAAACCCTGAAAGTTTGACGCATTCACCCCGCTCGAGCGCTCCGCGGATCTCATCGAAGAACGTCTCGACCATGTCCTTGGCTTCGCGCTTGTTCAGGCCGACATGCTCAAAGAGCATTTCGGCCAGATCCGCCTTGGTCAGCGTATGCAGGTCGATGTCGAACCCATCATCGTAATGATCCGGGTCGGACGAAGACTCCTGAACGCTCGGGTTCAACAATTGGGGACTGACGGCACTCATTTTGGGAACAACTTCGACAGGGGGACGGAACCGGTCTAACGCAGACGCGCACCTAATTGAATGCGCAGGTGATCAAGCAGCGCCTGAATCAAATCGCCCACTTCAGCGTCATTCAACGTGCGTTGAGTATCTTGCAACCAAAGTCGGATAGCAAGGCTTTTTTCCTTATTTTCCAATCCCTTACCGCGGTATTCGTCGAAAATCCTTACGTTTTTGAGCAACGTACCTGAGCTGTTTGCAGCTGCAGCCAGGCCGACCTCATCGAGCAGCGCCTGAGCCGTGACACTGTCGTTGACGACCAATGCAAGATCACGAATGACCGGCGGAAACTTCGACACCTCGTTAAAGAGCGGAACCGCCCGCTCAGTAAGAACTTTCATGTCGATTTCAAACAACACCGGAGCCTGCGGCAGATCCAATTGCTGCTGCAACGCCGGATGCAGACTGCCGATCCATCCGATCTGGCTCGAGCCCAGAATGACTTTTGCCGAGCGGCCGGGATGCAGCGCTGGATGCTCTGCACGCTCAAAGCGCAAGGGAAGATCGCCCTGCAAGGCCTGTAGGTCGCCTTTCAGGTCAAAGAAATCAACCGCACGGCTCGCCTGACCCCATTGCTCATCGAGTGCCGGACCGTAGGCGAGCGCCGCAATTCTGCGAGGCTGACTGATCGCGGACACTGACAACTCCCCAGCCTGGATCGATGGATCACGATGAAAAACCCGCCCAACCTCGAAAAGTCTGACCCGTGACGCCTTACGATTCAGATTGGCTTTCAGATTCTCGATGAGTCCGCCCCAAAGGGTCCTGCGCATCATGTCCATCTGGGCCGCGATCGGATTGAGCAGCCTGATCGGCTCGCCCAGGCCAAGTTTTGCGTCCAATTCCGAGGCCACAAAGCTGTAGTTGATGACCTCCTGGTAATCACGGGAAGCCAGAAGTTTCTTGATCGACAGCGCCGGGCGAACGGCCTCCGGCTGGGCACGCATCGGCGAAGCGGCATGCGGTGCCCGCAGCGGCAAGCGCTCATACCCCCAGATACGCACGACCTCTTCGATCAGATCTTCCTCGATCTGAAGGTCGAACCGCCAGGAGGGTGGCGTGACAACAAACACATCACCCTGTTGTTCGAAGGCGAGCCCGAGCCGCTCGAAACTCTGAGCCATCTGAGCATCGGGGATGTCAACTCCGATCACCTTGCGGGCCCGAGAGGCACGCATCTGGACCGGCTTGCGCTCAGGCATCCCCGTGATCAGATCGTCAACCGGACCAGCCTTACCGCCACAGATCTGAAGAATCAGGGACGTGATGTACTCGATATGCTCAACCGTGGTCTGAGCATCGACACCGCGCTCAAACCGCTGGGCAGCGTCCGTCGAAAAGTTGTATCGACGCGCGCGTCCAGCAATCGCCTCGGGCCACCAGAAGGCCGCTTCCAGATAAATGTCTGTTGTATCGAGCGTGACGGCAGTGCTCTCGCCGCCCATGATGCCAGCCAGACTTTCGACCTGCACCTGATCGGCAATCACCCCGACCTGCTCATCAAGATCAATGGTCTGGCCGTTCAATAATTCGAGTCTTTCCCCGGTACGGCCCCAGCGCACCTGCAGACCACCATGAATCCGAGCCAGATCAAAGACATGGGTCGGGCGCCCCAGCTCCAGCATCACGTAATTGGAGATATCGACCAGCGCTGAAATCGATCGTTGCCCAGCTCGCTCCAGACGGGACTTCATCCAATCCGGCGTCGCTGCGCGTGCGTTGACACCCCGGATCACGCGACCCGAAAAGCGGCCGCACAGATCGGGAGCCTGCACATCGACGGCGAGACGGTCATCGATGTCAGCCTGAACCGGGTTGATGATCGGGGCTTTCAAGGCTGAGCCACTCAGCGCCGACACCTCCCTGGCAATCCCGAACACGCCAAAGCAATGGGCCAGATTCGGGGTCAGCTTGAGCAGGAAAACTTTCTCGTCCAGATTCAACACGCTGCGCAGATCTGCACCGACTGGCGCGTCGTTGTCCAATAGCAGCAACCCTGCATGATCTTCGGAGAGTCCGAGTTCACGCGCAGAACAGAGCATGCCGTTGCTTTGCACGCCCCGCATCTTGACCGGATTGATTGCGAAACCGCCTGGCAGCATTGCGCCCGGGACAGCGCAGGGCACTTTCACGCCGGGAGCAACATTGGGCGCACCGCAAACGATCGTACTGAGACCTGTCCCGGTATCGACCTCACAGACATTGAGCTTGTCAGCGTCAGGATGACGCGTGACGGTGCGAACTTGAGCCACGATCACCCCGGAGAATTCCGGAGCGAACGAATCAGCCTCTTCGACCTCCAATCCAGCCATCGTGAGTTTTTCGGCCAACTGGGCACTGTCCCAGTCGGGGTCACAGAAGCTGCGCAACCAGCTCTCAGGAAATTTCATCGGATGCTCCGTGCGTCAGGCTTCAGCGGTTGAATTGCGCCAAAAAGCGCAGATCGTTCTCGTAGAACAAACGAAGATCGCCGACGCCATAACGCAGCATGGCTAGGCGCTCAACGCCGGAGCCGAATGCGAAGCCGATGTAGCGTTCCGGGTCCAGACCAATGTTGCGGATTACGTTCGGATGCACCTGACCGGATCCGGAAACCTCCAGCCAACGACCGGCCAGCGGCCCAACATGAAAACGCATGTCGATTTCGGCCGACGGTTCGGTGAACGGGAAATAGGATGGGCGAAAGCGGACGTCGAGTTCGTCAGTCTCGAAAAACTGACGTAGGAAGTCGGTGTAAACACTCTTCAAATCTGTGAAGCTGATGTTCTCGTCGACCCACAAGCCCTCGAACTGATGAAACATCGGAGAATGCGTGGCGTCTGAATCGACGCGATAGGTCTTGCCCGGAGCGATGACTTTGATCGGTGGCTTGTGCATCCGCGCATACCGGATCTGCATCGGACTGGTATGCGTGCGCAACAGCAGATCATGTCCGTTGGCATCACGCGCGTCGACGTAGAAGGTGTCGTGCATTGAACGCGCCGGATGGTTTTCCGGGGTATTCAGGGCAGTGAAGTTGTAAAAGTCCTCTTCGATCTCAGGACCGTCAGCCACATCAAAACCGATTGAACCGAAGATCGCCTCGATTCGCTCAATAGTTTGCGTGATCG
Organism: Quisquiliibacterium sp.; assembly: GCA_030830765.1. GTDB lineage: Bacteria > Pseudomonadota > Gammaproteobacteria > Burkholderiales > Burkholderiaceae_E > Quisquiliibacterium. Next base: position 2,783 of record JAURMJ010000257.1, on the reverse strand, counting down.
GATGCAGCCCTCCGGTTCCGTAGCCCCGACCTGGAAGCGTCACATCGACCGCTTCCTGGGCGAGACGGGCATTCAGTTCGAGCTGCTCGAGCTCGAGCTCGCGTGCCGTCACCAGCCCTTCGATGGCTTGCTTGGCTTCATTGAGCTCTCGACCCGCGACGGATCGCTCCTGGGGTGTCAGCTTGCCCAACCCCTTCATGCGCTGGGTGACAAGCCCATCCTTGCCAAGAAACCGGGCTTTTGCGTTGGCCAGTGATGCGGATTCGGTTGCCGTCGCAAGTGCGGCAGCGGCTTCATCGACGATTTGTTGCAGTGATGCATCCATCGGGGATTCGTCCTTGGGCTCACCAAAGGGAACGGGGCCCACCAGGGCCCCGTGTACGACCGCCCCGACCTTACGGCCGGGCGGATTCGTCGGCAGCGACTCAGGCGGCGCTGAGCGAGGCCTTGACGCGGGTCACAATCGCAGCGAAGGCCGGCTTGTCATTCACCGCCAGCTCCGCCAGCACCTTGCGGTCCAGGCCAATTGAAGCCTTGTTCAGACCATTGATGAACAGACTGTAGCTGATGCCGTGCTCGCGCGCGGCGGCGTTGATCCGCGCGATCCACAGCGAACGGAACACCCGCTTTTTATTACGACGGTCCCGGTAGGCGTACTGGCCTGCGCGCATCACCGCCTGCTTGGCGATCCGGTAGACGTTGCCGCGACGACCGCGATAGCCCTTGGCCAGAGCCAGAACCTTCTTGTGACGCGCGCGCGCCGTTACTCCTCGTTTTACACGTGGCATGTCGGCACTCCTTTACGCGTAGGGCATCATGGCTTTCACAGAATCGACGTTGGTCGAATGGACCGCCTCGGTTCCGCGAAGATGACGTTTGTTCTTGGTGGTTTTCTTGGTGAGGATATGGCGCTTGAACGCCTGTCCCCGCTTGACGCTGCCGCTCGCGCGAACGCGAAAACGCTTGGCAGCACTTTTCTTTGTTTTCATCTTGGGCATAGGGGCCCTCAACTTTTCCTTTTAATGCCTTGCCAGGTGCCTGACTGGATCGCCAGGACTTCAACAACCTGCTCGGCTTCTTTTTTCGCAACCGATCAATGACCGGTCATCGAAACCTTCCGCAACGGCCCCCCTGATCGAGCAGGGACTCAAACTACGGATTCAGCTTAAGGAAGCTTGAACTCTCGTTCAGGCAACCTTTTTCTTACGCGGGGCTACCACCATCACCATCTGCCGCCCTTCCAGCTTGGGCATCTGTTCGACCAACGCATGCTCATCAAGATCGGTCCGCAAACGCTCAAGCAGGCGAATACCGAACTCCTGATGCGCCATTTCCCTTCCGCGGAAGCGCAGCGTGATCTTCGCCTTATCGCCATCATCCAGAAAACGGATCAGGTTTCGCAACTTGATCTGGTAATCGCCTTCATCGGTGCCAGGCCGGAATTTGACTTCCTTCACCTGGATGACTTTTTGCTTTAGCCGGGCTTCATGCGCCTTTTTCTGCTCCTGATACTTGAACTTTCCGTAGTCCATCAGGCGGCAGACCGGCGGTAGCGCGGTCGGCGCGATCTCGACGAGATCGACTTCAGCATCTTCGGCCATGCGAATGGCGTCCCGGAAACTGACTATGCCGATCTGTTCGTTTTCGACCCCGATCAGGCGCAGTTCCGGCGCGGTTATCTCACCGTTGATACGGTGCGTACGGTCAGCAGTAGCGATGCTCGCAACCCCCCATTAAATTTTTCAAAAAGACCATGCCTTGTCCATCAGACCCAGGTCTAACCCGGATGTGCCCTGCTCGTAACATCAGGACGCCGACTGTGGACCCGCACGCTTGAGAGCTATGTCCTCGGACAACCGTGAGACAAAAGCCTCGATCGGAATTGAACCAAGATCCAGCCCACCGCGCGCGCGCACGGCCACCGTGCCAGCCTCGCGTTCTTTATCTCCTACAACCAGAAGATACGGAACTTTCTGCAGGCTGAACTGCCGGATTTTATAATTGATCTTTTCGTTTCGCAAATCGGCCTCAGCCCTAAAGCCTTGTTTTTTCAGCCTTTGAGCAACGGACTGCGCATACTTAGCCTGATGCTCGCTGATGCTGAGCACCATCGCCTGAACCGGCGCCAGCCACATTGGCAGCGCCCCCGCATGATTCTCGATCAGAATGCCAATAAAGCGCTCCAGCGACCCGACGATTGCGCGATGCAGCATGACCGGATGATGACGGCCATTGTCTTCGGCAACATACTCAGCGCCGAGACGCTCGGCTGTATTGAAATCCACTTGCATCGTGCCGCACTGCCAGACCCTCCCGATCGCATCTTTCAATGAGTACTCGATCTTCGGACCGTAGAATGCACCGTCTCCGGGAGAAACCTCGAATTCACAGCCTGACGCACGAAGCGATTCCATCAGCGCGTGTTCGGCCTTGTCCCACAAATCATCGGAGCCGACGCGCTTTTCAGGGCGCGTCGCGATCTTGTAAATAATCTGTTCAAAGCCGAAGTCGGCATAGACACGGCGTAATGTCGCGGTAAATTCACTGCACTCGCGCAGGATGTCGCGTTCCTCGCAGAACACATGCCCATCGTCCTGCGTGAAGCCGCGTACGCGCATGATGCCGTGCAAGGCACCCGAGGGCTCGTTACGGTGACATTGTCCGAATTCGCCGTAACGCAGCGGCAGATCCCGGTAGGAACGCAGATCTGACTTAAAGATCTGCACATGCCCGGGACAATTCATCGGCTTGAGCGCATAGGCCCGGTTCTCCGACTCAGTCGT
>JAURMJ010000256.1 GCA_030830765.1 Quisquiliibacterium sp. | reverse complement strand
TCCGGCCACGCCGGCCCCGATCAGCGCGCGACCGATCCACAGGCCGACAAACCCCTGTGCCATGGCAAAGCTGGCACAGCCCGCTGCCGCGATGATCAGCAGACTGGCATCGGTACGCCGTGACCCGAAGCGGTCCAGCGAGACACCCAGCGGCAGCTGCAGCAGCGCAAAGCTGAAAAAGTAGGCTGATGACAGCGCCCCGAGTTGCGCGTTGGATAGCGCGAACTCGGCCACCAGCTCGGGCGCGATGACTGCATTGACCGAACGCAGCGCGTAGGACATGAAATACGCGGCGCCGAAACAGGCAAACACACGCCAGGCCATCGGGCCGGTCAGAAACTGGGAATTCACTGGCTTGCCCCTGTGTGCACGAGCCGGAACGACTCGATGAACGTCTTAACCTGTTCGTCGGCTTTTTGCGGATTCTTCGGAACCGGCTCGATCAGCACCCACTGGTAGGCCCGGGCACCAAAGGCTGTGAAACCGGCCGACATGCGGACCGGCTGGCCCTTGACGCTGCCCTCGGCCAGAAGACGAGTTGCCGGCAGGCTGCCACGCCTTGCCCCCATCGAATCGACAATCGGCACACTGACCGATTCGGCCCGGTGCGACTGGGCTGCGATGTTGGTCAGCATGCCACGCTGCATCGCCTGCACAGCCTTGTTACGGGTTTCCTGCGAAGCGTCGGCCAGCGTGGCGACAGCCGCTGTGAAGGTCGCATCATTCACTTTGGCTCCCTGCATGGCCATCGAGACTTCCATCTCTTCGAGGCGGATCTTGCGGGTCATGGTGGCCGGCTTGGCCGGCAACATGATCAGATAATCCTGATCAGGGCCTGACATCTGGCGCCAGTTGTACTCCGGCGAGCAGCCGGCCAACATCCCGACTGTCACCGCAGCCGCCAAGGCAATGCCGAAACGGCCAACGAACCGGAGCGCGGGTTTCATCGGGTAATCTTAACAGTGGGCACAAGCTGATGCCCGGGAGTGACCCGGTCCGGATGCAGCACGCAGTCTCACCCCGTGAGACGACCGACTCAGTGCCTTCAAAGGAACCTTCCGATGCTCTACGAATTCAAATCCCGGGCGACCGGCAGTGTCGTCATGACACAGAAAGTGGCTGAACGGCTGCTGCAGATCATCGGCAAACCGACCGGCCCGACAGGCATCATCCTGCCCGAGCAGATGCCAGCGGCGCTGGCTGCGCTGCAGCACGAGATCGATGCCGAACGCCAGGCTGCCAATCCGAAGCAGCTCGAGCAGGACGAGCAGGAGGCCCTCGACCGTGGCCGCCCGATTCCGGTTTCGCTGGCACAACGCGCCTGGCCGTTGATCGATATGCTGCGGGCAGCACAGGCGGCCGACAAGGAAATCACCTGGGGCGTTTGAGCCGGAAAGCCAGCCCGGATCCCGCCTATTCGCGCATCAGACGCCAGTAATCAAGTTTCATCATCGCCGCTGCCCCGATGACAATCGATGCGAACGTGATCAGCGAACCGAGCGCCAGCGTCGACAGGCCGGACAGCCCCTGACCGAGCGTGCAGCCCAGTGCGGTTACGCCGCCAACACCCATCATGACCGCTCCGAGCAGATGCCGTTTCAGATCGGCACCGTTGGGAAAGCTTTCCTCTCGATAGCTGCGTGTCAGCAATGCGTAGGCCAGCGAGCCGGCGACAATGCCCAGTGCCGTGGCAATCCCGAAGGTCACATGCCGGCTGGTATCGCTCCAGAACATCAGCAACTCCAGCGTGAACGCCATCGGCGCCACCAGCGATAGTGATTCTGCGCGGTTGCTGCTCGTGCCAATGAAAGCCTCTTCCAGCGTTTTAGGGTGCTCGGCCACAAAGCCGACGTGAGCAGTCACATACCATCCAGCCACCACAATCAGACCGACCACCAGGCCGCCAATCAATACGTCACCGCGACGAGCCTCACGGGCCGCCAGCACAAAAATCAGCAGTGCGACCGCCAGCAGCAGCGGCAGCCAAAGCTCGGTGGTCGTCGCATTCAGCCCCAGCCAGCCGGACAGCAGCGTCGGCAGATCCTGTGACTTCTCGACCTTCACCACCAGCCGGTCAACCGTATTGACCCGCAGCACACCGAAAATACCCTTGAGCGTCATGTAGGCCGAAAGCCCCAAGACGACAAACACGACCAGCGATTTCAGATTGCCGCCCCCGATCCGGATCAGCGTCTTGCTTGCGCAGCCTGACGCCAGCGTCATGCCGATCCCGAACAGCAGACCGCCAACGATGTGCGAGCCCCACATCAGATTGGGTCCGGTGTAGATCGATTTGCGGATATCGATCTGGCCGGAGATCTGCAGGACCCAGACCCCAAGAATCGCGACCGCGATCGCGAGCAGCCACATGCGCATGCGTGACCATTCACCCATGTTCACGACATCGGAGACCGCTCCCATCGTGCAGAAGTTGGTCTTGTTACCGACAAAACCGAAGGCTGCACCCAGTGCAAAACCCAGCCAGCTGATCAGGGCTGCGGACGGAATCGCCTCATCCATTGGACATCCTCTCAAAAATTTTTACGCAGCGCATTGTTCAGCACACTGTCGATCACTGATTATCCGCGGTCAAGATCGACCGAGCCACCACCGGAGCAACCCGCCGCGTTGGTCGCGATGATACCGACAGGCTCTGGTTTTCCACCGCATTCCTGCTGCACTCGCAGGTCTTACCTTCAGTCGGCGATAATGGAGCTCTTTCAAGAACCCGCGCCAGGTCAAATCCAGAATGTCGTCACAACCGCTGCACGATCCGCTGACCCCGCCCGCGCCCGACGCGACTACCGAAATCAAGACCACCACCTGCTACATGTGCGCCTGCCGCTGCGGCATCCGCGTGCATCTTCGCGACGGGCAGGTGCGCTACATCGAAGGCAACCCGGAACATCCGCTGAACCAGGGCGTGCTCTGCGCCAAGGGTTCGTCCGGCATCATGAAACAGTACTCGCCGGCGCGGATCACCAAGCCGCTGCTGCGGCGCGCAGGGACTGAGCGCGGAGCAGGCGACTTCGAGGAAATTTCCTGGGACAGAGCCTTCGAGATTCTGGAGCGCAGGCTTGGCGCAATCCGCAGTGCCGACCCGAAGCGCTTTGCGATGTTCACCGGCCGCGACCAGATGCAGGCGTTGACCGGCCTGTTCGCGCGGCAATTCGGCACCCCCAACTACGCAGCCCACGGCGGGTTCTGCTCGGTCAACATGGCCGGCGGCATGCTCTATACGATCGGCGGCTCGTTCTGGGAATTTGGCGGGCCGGATCTTGAGCGGGCCAAGCTGTTCGTGATGATCGGCACCGCAGAAGACCATCACTCGAATCCGCTCAAAAAGGCGATCAGCGAATTCAAACGCTCGGGCGGCAAATTCATCGCGATCAATCCGATTCGATCTGGCTACGCCTCCATTGCCGACGAATGGATTCCGATCAAGCCAGGCACCGACGGTGCATTGCTGATGGCCATCATCCGCGAGCTGCTGCGCCTTGGCCTGTATGACCGCGAATTCGTTGCCCGCTACACCAATGCCGGTCAGCTGGTGAATGTCGACCCGGACAGCGACCGGCACGGCATGTTCGTGCGCGATCCGGATGCCGACGTGATCAATCCGCTGCGCCCACATAACTTTGTCTGGTGGGATCGCAACACCGGCAAACCGGTGTCTGACCATGCTGAGGGCGCCGACCCGGCACTGCGCGGCCACTTCAAGCTGGCCGACGGCACGCCGGTGCGTCCGGCCTTTGATCTGCTGCTCGAGCGGGTCGAAGAATGCACCCCCGAATGGGCATCGCAGATCACCGGCATCCCGGCGCAGACCATCGAGCGGCTTGCCCATGAGATTGGTGTCACCGCGCGCGACCAGAAGATCGAATTGCCGATCAGCTGGACTGACTTCTGGGGTCAGGAGCACAGCAAGGTCACCGGCAACCCGGTGGCATTTCATGCGATGCGTGGGCTGGCTGCGCACTCAAACGGTTTCCAGACGATCCGCGCGATGGCAATCATGATGTCGCTGCTCGGCACAATTGACCGGCCCGGCGGCTTCCGTCACAAGGCGCCCTACCCGCGGGCCGTGCCACCCAATGCGCGGCCACCGAAAGGCCCTCAGGCGATCAAGCCGGACACGCCGCTGGATGGCGCACCACTCGGCTGGCCGGAGAGCCCGGATGACCTCTTTGTCGATGAAATTGGCAGCCCGGTCCGTATCGACAAGGGCTTTTCCTGGGAGCATCCACTCTCAGGTCACGGCATGATGCAGAACGTGATTACCAATGCCTGGCGCGGTGATCCGTATCAGATTGATACGCTGCTGATGTTCATGGCCAACATGGCCTGGAACTCCAGCATGAACACCTCCGAAGTGCGCAAGATGCTGGTCGATCGTGATGCGCAGGGTGAGTACCGCATCCCGTTCATCGTGGTCTGCGACGCGTTTCACTCGGAGATGCTGGCCTTCTCCGATCTGGTGCTGCCGGACACGACCTATCTGGAGCGTCATGACGCGATGTCGATGCTCGATCGGCCAATCTCTGAATTCGAGGGACCGACCGATTCGGTCCGCATCCCGGTCTTGCCGCCGACCGGCGAGTGCAAGCCCTTCCAGGACGTGCTGGTCGAACTGGCAAGTCGGCTCAAGCTGCCGGCCTTCACCCGACCTGATGGCAGCCGCAAGTACAGCGACTACAAGGACTTTGTCATCAACTACGAGACCGCCCCGGGCTCAGGGATCGGTTTTCTGATGGGCTGGCGTGGCGAGCAGGGAGAAAAATCGCTGCGCGGCGAACCGAACCAGAACCAGTGGGAGATGTACGAGCAGAACAACTGCTTCTATCACCATCGGCTCGAGCCAAGCCTGCAGTACATGCGCAACTGGAACCGTGATTACCTGGCCTGGGCGCAGAAGAACGGACTGCGGCGCGACTTCGACCCGATCACGATTCATATTTACTCAGAATTTCTGCAGGACTTCCGGCTGGCGGCCCAGGGCAAACGCCCGGGCAAGCAGCCGCCGGACTGGCTGCGCCCACGCGTCGAGCGTTACTTCGATCCGCTCCCCTTCTGGTACGAACCGCTTGAGCAGACGCAGTCGAACAACGCCAACTTCCCGCTCAATGCGGTCACGCAGCGCCCGATGGCGATGTACCACTCGTGGGACTCTCAAAACGCGTGGCTGCGGCAGATCCACACCTACAACTATCTGTATGTGAACAGCCGCACGGCGCTTGAAGCAGGGATCGGCGACGGCGAATGGATGTGGGTCGAATCGCAGTGGGGCAAGGTGCGCTGCCTGTGTCGGCACACCGAGGCCGTTGAACCGGGCACCGTCTGGACCTGGAATGCGATCGGCAAATCGGCCGGCTCCTGGAACCTGTCGACGGATGCCAACGAATCGCAGATGGGCTTTCTGCTGAACCATCTGATTTCCGAAGAGCTGCCAGCCGACGAACAAGGGCGCAGGCTGTCCAATTCGGATCCGATCACCGGGCAGGCTGCCTGGTATGACGTCAAAGTCAGTATTCGACCCGCTGCGGCTGATGAAGCCAAGGTGAGCTTCCCTCAGTTCGAAGCAATGAAACCCGTGCCCGGCATGGGCAAGCGCCAGACGGTTCTTGCCTATTTCGCGGGCAAGTTCCGTGCGCAAGGAGACAAGCAATGACCCAGCTGGCCCTGGTCATTGACCTGAATGTCTGCGTCGGCTGTCATGCCTGCGTGACCAGCTGCAAGCAGTGGAACACCTCCGGCTCGGCCGGCCCACTGGTTGACGAGAACCCGTTCGACGCCGATCCGACCGGCACCTTCTTCAATCGCGTGCAGACCTTCGAGATCGGCGAGTTCCCGAGCACCGAGACCGTCCACTTTCCGAAGTCCTGCCTGCATTGCGAGGACCCTCCGTGCGTGCCGGTCTGCCCGACTGGGGCCAGCTACAAGCGCGCGCAGGACGGTATCGTGCTGGTTGATTACGACAAATGCATCGGGTGCAAGTACTGCGCCTGGGCCTGCCCCTACGGCGCGCGCGAGCTCGACGAGGCACGCAAGGTCATGACCAAGTGCACGCTGTGCGTCGACCGGGTCTACGACAATGCGCTGCCCGAGGCTGAACGCAAGCCGGCATGCGTACTGGCCTGCCCGGCCGAGGCACGTCTGTTTGGCGATGTGCATGACCCCGATTCCGTTGTGTCTCAGGCGATCCGCGAACGTGGTGGCTACACGCTGATGCCCGAGCTGGGCACGCAGCCGGCCAATCACTATCTGCCTCGCCGCAAGACCCATATCGAGATCACCGACGATCAGCTCGTCCGGGTCGAGAACCCGGTCAAGATCGACGCGCTGCCTGCATCCGAACAGGGGCCGGCCCGCGAAGATTTCGCAACCTGAACAGACCGATACGATGCGACCAGCCTTCTCAGTTCTTCTGCTCACCACCCTGATCGGCGCAGCCCAGGGTCTTTTCATCGTACTCAGCATCACCGAACTGCTGCTTGGCAGTTCTGGCGAGCAGGCCTATTCCCCGTTGCTGGCCTGCGGCGGCGGCATTGCAGCCGTGCTCTCGGTGATCGGTCTGCTGGCATCGTTCTTTCACCTGGGACATCCAATGCGCGCCTGGCGGGCTGTCGCCGGCTGGCGGACGTCCTGGCTTTCGCGTGAAGTGATCGTGTTACCGGCGTTCATCGCAGCCGCCGCGGCCTACGCGCTGCTGCACCTGCTGCAGCCCGGCAGCTACCTCGGGCTGGGTCTGATTGGCAGCCTGCTGGCGATTGCGCTCTTTGTATGCACCGGGATGATCTACGCGGCGGTCAAGGCCATCCGTGAGTGGGCCAGTTCGCTGACCGTAATCAACTTCACGCTGATGGGGCTTGCCTCGGGGACCACGCTGGCCGCCGCGCTAGCCACGCTGCATGCGCCCGAGCTGGCTCGCCTCTATGCGGTCTGTGCCGTTGCGCTCAGCGCGATCGCCGCCATTGGTCACTTCGTTGCGCAGGCCCGGATTCGGCAGCTCGCCCCGGCCGCGACCATGCAATCGGCAATCGGCGTACGCCACCCGAAAGTGACGCAGCGCTCACAAGGCGCCATGGGCGGGTCGTTCAACACCCGCGAGTTTTTTCACGGGCAGCCGCAGCAGTTCTTTGATCGGATGATGCGTTCGGTGATGCCACTTGGTTTTGCGCTGCCGGTGCTGCTGCTGGCAAGCGGGCTGCTGCTCACGCAGGCGACCATCGCCAATGGCTCG
>JAURMJ010000031.1 GCA_030830765.1 Quisquiliibacterium sp. | reverse complement strand
GTGACCGAATGGGGAAACTCGTTGATCAGGAGAGCTGTGCAGGCGGCCCCTTCCGCAATCGCAGACCGTTTCCTTTTAAGACTTCCGCAAGAAACCCCGGAACCACAGCAGCAACCGCTGCCTGCAGATTTAGAGGCCCCACAGGCGCTCGAACTGGTCAATTCCCTTATTGAGATGATGGATCCCCAATGGCTTTCTTCATTCCGCGCCCCAGCCTGACGGCCAGCCGCAGCCTGAATGTTGGTCTGGCGCCGGGGACCCGGATTGTCAAGGCCGAGGATCTGGCAGCCTGGGTTCAGGCCGAGCAAATCGTGCAACATGCTCGCGAGCAAGCGGAGCAAATAGAGGCATCGGCCCAAGCCGCCTATGAGGCAGAACGCGAACGGGGTCTGCAGGAAGGGCGTGCTCAAGCGCGTTTTGAGACCGCTGAACAGATGATGGAGACAGTGGCCCGCTCAATCGACTTTTTTGCCAACATTGAGGCGGAAATGGTTGAGCTTGTGATGCGGGCGATTCGAAAGATCATCGATGACTACGATGACACTGAGCGGATCCTTCTCACGGTCAGAAATGTCTTGGCCGTTGTACGTAACCAGAAGCAAATCACGCTGCGTCTGAATCCGCGCGAAGTCGACAGCGTGCAATCCAGGGTCAATGATTTGCTCTCCCGCTTCCCGGCCATTGGCTACATTGAGATCGTGCCCGATGCGAGACTGCTCGCTGGATCCTGTGTGCTCGAAAGCGACATCGGCCTTGTCGAGGCCAGCATGCATGATCAGTTAACAGCGATCGAAAACGCGTTTACGAAAATTCTTGGCAGCCGAATCTGATGCGTCAGTTGAACTACATCTCCGAAATGATGTCGCTGGCACTGGACGATGCGCCGACCGTGCAGATCAAAGGGCGGGTGGTTCAGGTCATTGGCACGATCATCAAGGCGGTGGTGCCGACCGTTAAAGTCGGCGAGGTCTGCATTCTTCGGAACCCGGCGGAAGGTCTGGACATGAAAGCCGAGGTTGTCGGCTTCGTGAAGGATGCAGCCTTGCTCACGCCGATCGGAGATATGCAGGGCATCAGCGGTGCGACCGAAGTGATCCCGACTGGTCGCTCACATATGGTCCCAGTCGGAGATGGCTTGTTAGGCCGGGTTCTTGACGGCCTAGGACGCCCCATGGACGAGGCCGAACGCGGCCCGCTCGAAATTGACAAGTTTTACCCCGTCTACGCCGATGCACCGCATCCCTTGACCAGGCGCCTGATCAGCGAGCCATTGGAACTCGGAATCCGCGTACTGGACAGCACACTTACCTGCGGCGAGGGCCAGCGCATGGGCATCTTCGCGGCGGCCGGCGGTGGTAAATCCACGTTGCTGGGCATGCTCGTCAAAGGGGCTGATGTCGATGTCACAGTCATCGCACTGATCGGCGAGCGTGGTCGAGAGGTTCGAGAATTCATTGAGCACGAGCTCGGTGAAGAGGGACGCAAGAAAAGCGTCATCGTTTGCGCCACCTCAGACAAAAGCTCGATGGAACGCGCCAAGGCCGCCTATGTGGCCACTGCGATTGCGGAGTATTTCCGTGATCAGGGGAAAAAGGTGCTTTTTCTGATGGACAGCGTCACACGATTCGCCAGGGCCCAGCGAGAAATTGGGCTGGCTGCGGGTGAGCCCCCCACGCGCAGGGGCTATCCACCCAGCGTGTTCGCCACGCTGCCGAAACTGATGGAACGGGTCGGCATGAACCAGTTCGGATCAATCACCGCCCTCTACACCGTTCTGGTGGAGGGCGATGACATGACCGAACCGATTGCAGACGAAACACGCTCGATCCTGGATGGGCATATCGTCTTGTCCAGAAAGCTGGCGGCATCGAACCACTACCCGGCGATCGACGTGCTGTCCTCGGCCAGCCGGGTCATGAACAACGTGGTCAGTGCAGAGCACAAAAAAATGGCCGGACGTCTCAGGGAGCTGATGGCCAGTTACGCCGATGTCGAACTGCTGGTAAAGATCGGTGAATACCAGCGTGGCAACAATGCCACTACCGATGAAGCGATCGAAAAACAGGACGCCATCAAGAGTTTTCTGAGACAGCGCACCGATGAAATTTCACGGCTGCCTGAGACCTTGAAGGCGATGGAGACCTTGCTCCAATGACTATCTTCGATGAGATGCTGGCCATCAAACGGTTTCGCGAAGACAAGGCGGAGAGCAACGTACGTCGTCAAAAACCGGTTGTGCAACAGGCCACTGACCACCTGATCGAACAGGAACGCGTGCTGGCCGATTGGCAGCAGTACAGCGTTCGCCAGGAGCTGATGCTGTTTGATGATCTCTGTTCACGGACCGTACGCCTTGCCGACATCGAACATGTCCAGCATGAAATTGCATACATGCGGGAACGTGAGCGGGGCTATATCAATGAGGTCGAGTCTGCCGAAAAAAACCGCGACAAGGAGCTCGCTGAACTCGATGAACGTAAATCCGTCCATGCACATGCGACACGCGCCAAGGAAAAGTTCATCGAACTGGCCCGGGTGCATGGAGAAGAGCTGAGCGCACTGGCCGAACGCAAGGAAGACGCAGAGATGGAGGAAGTCAATGAATCGCGCCGCGAGCGAAACGAGCTTGATGACCTCTTGATGCCAGAGCCGATATGAC
>JAURMJ010000255.1 GCA_030830765.1 Quisquiliibacterium sp. | reverse complement strand
ATCTCAGACATGCGTTCCGTAATAAAGGCGATGCAGTCGTTGCGGCGATACGCCTAGCGCGTACATCGCCCTGAGCATCCACATCAGCAGAATCGTTCGCAGGACGCCGCGCGTCTCCCAGCGTCTTGCCGAGGTGAGTACAGGCCCCTGAAGCGCAGCGGGCGCCCCAACCAGCCGCTTGAGACGACGGGACAGATCAATATCTTCCATTAACGGGATCTGTGCGAACCCGCCACACCGTCGCCATGTTTCAGCAGTCACGAAGATCGCTTGGTCGCCGGTACAGATCCCGGTTAGACGAGAGCGCAGATTCATCATCCTCGCAACAAGCGCGAGCGACGGTCTGTCGCTGTCAAGCTGTACGTCAAATCTTCCCCACTGGCGACCATGGCGGATCGCGCGGACAATCTGTGTGCGCCAATCGGACGGCAGACGGGTATCCGCGTGGACAAAGACAAGAATCTGCTCACACGCGAGGGTCAGCGCACCTTGATTCATCTGCTCTGCGCGTCCGCGCTGCGCAATCAGCACCTGCGCGCCCAGTTCGCGCGCCCGCTCAAGGCTCCCATCGGTGCTCTGGGCATCCACGACGACAATGCGCACCCCGACCCCCTGCAGTGATGCAAGACAGATCTCAAGGGTCCGGACCTCATTTAGAACTGGAATCACAACCAGAATTTCCGGACCGGCCCGATGCGCACAGGCAGGCCGGATCAAATTGGTTGAGCTATTTTCTTTTTGAGTTGTCATCTGCTGGCACTGGCCGACGGCGCGCTCCGGTCAAGCTTCAGCCATCCGGGTCGCACTGCTGCAACGCAAGAGCCGCCCAGTTCGGGCCCCTCCTGCCAATCAGCAGCAGCCCATGAACTGGGTAACAGATTAGAGCATCAGACGAGTCATGGCAGACAGATCTCTACAACAAGCGCGAGAGATCAGCTGAACGATACGATCTCCGAATGAAAAGTATCGTCCAACCGAGTCCCGATCACCGACACGCGGACACCTTCGAGCAACTGACGAGAGCGGTCACTGCGTGATGCAGACAGGGGCTTATCTAGGCCCCTCTCCAATCAGTTGCCTGCCATCGCGAGATTTGGCAGGAAGGTGACGATCCCGGGGAACACCGTGAAAAGTGCGACGCAAGCAAAGTCCGCGAGCAGGAACGGCCAGATGTTGCGAAAAATCTCGTGCAATGGAATATCCGGACGAACTCCATTGACGACGTAGCAGTTCAAACCAACGGGTGGCGTCAGCAGCCCGACCTCGACCATCTTGACCACGATGATGCCGAACCAGATCGGATCGAATCCAAGCGTGGTCATGACAGGAAACACGACTGGAAGTGTCAGCAACAGCATGCCGATACCATCCATGAACATGCCAAGGAATGTGTACAGCAAGATCACTGCCAGTAGGACCAGGTAGGGGGAGACGCCAACAGCAACGATCCAGTCGGAGAAAGCGGAGGAGACACCCGCAAAGGCCAGAAAGCGCACAAACACCAGGACGCCCCAGATGATCGAGAAGATCATCACCGTGAGCTTGACCGTATCCATCAACGATTCGAGCAGTCCACGCGGACTCAGAAGGCCGCGAGCGACTGCAATGCCGAACACAATGAACGCACCCAATGCCCCGACTTCGGTCGGCGTAGCCCAGCCGGTGTACATACCCCCGAGAACTGCCGCGACGACCGCGAAAATAGGCATGGCATCCGGCAGCGTCGTGAAACGTTCACGCCAGGTCACCGCCTCGACTTGTTCACCGAGTTTGGGATTCAACTTGAAGCGAATAATGATCACCGATGCATACAAAGCCGCTGAGATCAGGCCCGGTATGAAGCCCGCCATCAGCAGCCCGCCGATTGAAGTCTCGGTGATCACGCCGTAAACGACCATGATCGCCGACGGAGGAATCAGCGATGCGAGCGTGCCCCCGGCCGCAACGACTGCAGCGGCAATGCCTCGCTGGTACTTGTAGCGCAGCAGTTCAGGAATTGCGATTCTGGAGAAGACAGCAGCCGTCGCAGTGCTCGCTCCCGAGACCGCGGAAAAGCCTGCTGAGGCAAAAATCGTGGAGATCGCAAGCCCCCCTGGCATCCAGCCAAGCCAGGCCCGCGCACAGCGATAGGCCCCCTGCACGATCCCCGCATGATGGGCAAGATGGCCGATCAGAATGAACAGTGGCAGCACCGACAAGGCATAACTGGTTGTATCCGAGTGAGGGATGTGTCCTGCGATGCTGACTGCTTTGTCGAAATCGCGAAGCGCCCACAAGCCACAAAATCCAACAATGCCGGCGGCGACAAAAATACGGACGCCGAGCAGAATCAGCACCGTGAGCGCTGCCATTCCAAGCAGCCCGATGTGAATCGGTTCCATTATTCAGTCTCTATGGTGTGATCGGAGACAGGCACTGCAATTCGCTCTGCCGCGGGGTTGAGGACCAGTCGGGTATACGCCCAGACATCAAGGACAAGCCTGACTACCAGGATCGCGATTCCGATCACTGCTGTCAGTTTTGATGGCCAGGTCGGCCACTGGGTATCAATCGTTGAATCACCGATTGAGTATGCGTTCTCAAAAAAGTGATAGACGCCGGGGAATAGCGCCAGAACCAGCGCGAGCGCTGCACAGGAAGCGAGCCATTCAGAAATCCACTTACGGCGACCGGAAAGACGCCCAACCAGAATATCAACGCGGATGTGCCCTGCCTTTCGGTAACAGTAAGCCACAGGGAGAATCGCATAGGCGACCATCGTCTGTTCGATCGCGTCGAGCTGCCCGTAAAGCGGATTGTTGAACAATTTTCGAAGGATGATTTCGAACACACCGATCCACATGGTTGCAAAAATTGCGACCGCGCCGACCAATGCCGAAAGCCACTCGACGCGCTGCAGCGTCCTGTCAAGCTTTTCCAGCATCATGATTTCCAGGTAACAGCCCTCCGGAACAGGTCCGGAGGGCGTCTTCAAGCCCCGAAGGGGTCTTTACTTCCCGAGCTTTGCCTTGGCCTTTTTGGCCTCGGCCAGAACCATATCCAGAAGTTCCTTGGCCGGGACACCCTTGGCAGAGTTATCCTTGACCCAGGATTGCCAGACCGGACCCGCGCCTTTCTCTTCGAAAACCTTCAATTCGGCATCCGAATAGGTAATCGCAAGCAGTCCCTTTTCCTTCCACTTGGCCAGGTTCTTCGCGTCAGTCTCAACCGCAACTTTCTTCAAGGCTGCGTAAGCGACCGGACGTCCGGCATCAAGGATGTCACGGTAGTTCTTTGGCAGTTTCTGGTAGGCATCAAGCGCCACGAGCGTCGGGCAGGTATTGGAACCCGGTGCGAGGTTCGTCGTGTACCACTTGCTAATCTCGTCAATCTTGTAGGACGCGAAGGCGTAGGTGTACGGGAAACCAACCGCACTGAACACGCCACGCTCCAGCGAGGTGTAGACCTCCGGCGCCGGTACCGAGGTTGGCACTGCACCAAGGTTCTTCATTGCGGCGCCAGTGCCTCCGAGCGCGCGGACGCGGCGACCGCTGAAGTCAGTCACCTTGAGCGGGGGCTCGCCAGTGCCCATGAACTCAGACTGCGGCTGAAGCACGGACAGATACGGAATGGCATTCCAGCGCTTGTACTCGTCCCGGATCCTTGGATGGGCATACATGGCGTCATGAACCAGTTGATGCACATCGGGATCAGCAAGGGGTAGTCCGGGCAGATCAAGTACCGTGATGCTCGGATGCTT
>JAURMJ010000030.1 GCA_030830765.1 Quisquiliibacterium sp. | reverse complement strand
TCCGGGTAGTCGAAGGTCAGCACGTTGGTTGCATAGTCCTTGGCCCGGAACGTCGAATTCAGTGACCGGCCCTCGCGTGTGCCGACAAAGCGCAGCGTAATTCTTGCGTTCTTCTGCAGCGCGGCCAGCAGCCAGCGACGAAGTCGTGGCCGTGCAACCGGCAGTTCGGGGATGCCCTGGCCGAGTTGAACTGACAGAGAGAGCGACGGGGAAGCTGAAACGGCGGCGATTGCCATGGCTGGACATCTCTCCTCGATCAGGTCGGCGGATCCTCGCGCTCTGGCCGTGCGAGGCGTTTGGGGTTCATGCGCTGAAGGCCGCGTCGCGAGCCATGATGGTGAGTCCTCGCTCCCTAGCCGCGTTGAGTTGCGTCGCGTTCATAGGCATCCACGATCCGGGCTACGAGCGGATGACGGACGACGTCCGAACTGTCGAATTCGGTGAAGGCGATCCCCCGGATGCCGTTCAGGATGCGTCTGGCTTCAATCAGGCCCGAGGCCTGATGCTTGGGCAGGTCAACCTGTGTAATGTCACCGGTCACCACAGCCTTGGAACCGAAGCCGATCCGGGTCAGGAACATCTTCATCTGTTCGGGCATTGTGTTCTGCGCCTCGTCCAGGATCACGAACGAGTGGTTCAGTGTGCGACCGCGCATGTAGGCCAGCGGTGCGATTTCGATTGCCTGCTTCTCGAACATTCTGGCCGTGCGCTCGAAGCCGAGCAGATCGTAGAGTGCGTCGTAAAGAGGACGCAGGTAGGGGTCCACTTTCTGGGCCAGATCGCCCGGAAGAAATCCAAGTCGCTCACCGGCCTCAACAGCCGGGCGGGTGAGGACGATGCGTTTGACCGCATCGCGTTCGAGCGCATCAACCGCACAGGCCACCGCAAGATAAGTCTTGCCGGTGCCGGCTGGGCCGGTACCGAAGGTGACGTCGTGCGACAGGATTTTGCGCAGGTATTCACGCTGGCGAGGTGTACGTCCCTGCAGGTCAGACCGGCGCGTATGCAGAACCGGCGATTCCGATTCAGCATCCTGTGCGTCTTTCGCAGCCCTCCCGGTGGTCAGTTCGACCAGGCCCAGCTGAATATCTTCAAGGGAGAGCGGATGATCGGCCAGAGCCAGGAAATGTTCGATGGCCCGCTTCGCCACGATCTGGTTCGGACCGCTGAAGCTGAAGCTGTCGCCGCGGCGCGAGATCTTCGCATCGAAGGCTTCTTCGATCTGGCGCAGATTGACCTCAAGCGCGCCACACAGGTTGGGCAGCCGCTCAACAGCTTGTGCGTTCAGCTTCAGTCGTAGCTCCCGCGTCGTGGCGCGCTCAGAGGCTGTCGCCTGCGCAGCCACGTGCTGATTCGCGTCCGACTGCGTGCTCATGCGCTCTGCCGATCAGCGCCGATGATGCGACCTCGCAGAGAATGCGGCAAGGCGCCAGTGATCTGCACATCGATCATTCGGCCGATGCATGAAGCCGGACCTGCGAAATTAACGACCCGGTTGTTTGCCGTGCGAGCAGCAAGCTCGTTGGCATCCTTGCGCGAAGGTCCTTCAACCAGCACGCGCTGCATGCTGCCGATCATCGCTTCGCTGATCTTTTGCGCATTGGCTTCAATCTTTGCCTGCAGCTTGAGCAAGCGCGCGAGTTTTTCGTCGTGGGGAGTCGGATCCGACAGATCAGCAGCCGGGGTCCCAGGGCGCGGACTGTAGATGAACGAGAACGATGCATCGAACTGCACATCATCGATCAGTTTCATCGTCTTGGCGAAATCTTCATCGGTTTCACCTGGAAAACCCACGATGAAGTCCGACGAAATGCAGATGTCGGGCCGCACCGCGCGTAGCCTGCGGATGATCGACTTGTATTCAATCGCCGAGTAGCCGCGTTTCATCGCCGCCAGGATGCGATCGGAACCTGACTGAACCGGCAGATGCACATGACTGACCAGTTTGTCGATGTAGCCGTAGGCGTCGATCAGACGCTGCGTGAATTCATTCGGATGCGAGGTCGTGTAGCGGATGCGCTCGATACCCGGGATCTCTGCAACGTACTCGAGCAGCAGCGCGAAATCTGCATGTTGTTCGCCGTCCATTGCGCCGCGATAGGCGTTCACATTCTGACCCAGCAGCGTCACTTCGCTGACGCCTTGCTCGGCCAGGGAAGCGACCTCGATCAGAACGTCTTCAAACGGTCTGGAGACTTCCTCGCCGCGCGTGTAGGGCACTACGCAAAAGCTGCAGTACTTGCTGCAGCCTTCCATGATCGACAC
Source organism: Quisquiliibacterium sp. (assembly GCA_030830765.1). Lineage (GTDB taxonomy): Bacteria > Pseudomonadota > Gammaproteobacteria > Burkholderiales > Burkholderiaceae_E > Quisquiliibacterium. The sequence goes on along the minus strand of JAURMJ010000030.1, from coordinate 9,718 downwards.
GAACGCGCTCGCGCCCTCGACCCGGGCCGGCGGCAGATGATCGAATTTCTCGATTTCAGGGAAAGAGATGTCGACCTGTGAGCGACCCGTATCGCGACGTTTCTCCATCAGCTCGGGCAACCGGTGCAGCGTCTGAGGCCCGAACACCACATCGACATACGGCGCACGAGTCACAATCGACGCACCTTCCTGACTAGCGACGCAGCCTCCGACCCCGATGACCAATTCCGGGCGTTCACGCTTGAGCTGGCGCAACCGGCCAAGATCGGAGAAGACTTTTTCCTGTGCTTTCTCCCGGACCGAGCAGGTATTGAACAGGATGATGTCGGCATCGGCCGGATCATTGGTCTGAACGGCGCCTTCCGATTGAGCGAGCACGTCGGCGATCTTGGCCGAGTCATACTCGTTCATCTGGCAACCGAATGTTCGTATGTAGACCTTGCGGCTCATGCAAGCCCCTTCAACGTGTTTGCCGTGTCCGGCTCAGTTCTTTCGGGGTCAGGATCCAGGCTTGGTGAACCTGACCGATGGAGTCAAACACAGACAGGTCAGCCCGTGCACCGGTTAGCGTGAACGGGATCATCGACTCTTTCGGAACCACTGCAAGGACCATGCGTGCGCTTTTCATCTCGACCGTTGATGCTTGATCGATTGAAGTATGCACCCCATCGGCCCGAGCCTGAAGACCCGGAAAGTACAAGGCCCGCCTTCTCGGGCGGGCCTTGTGGTGTTGGTGGCGCATCAGGGACTCGAACCCCGGACCTGCGGATTATGATTCCGTCGCTCTAACCAACTGAGCTAATGCGCCGAAGGGCGCGAATGATAACGTCCTTCCGATTTCAAGTCAAAAGCGTCGGCGGCTGATGAACGGCCGAGGGCTGGCCGTTCATCAGCCGGATCGGCTTGGATTTCGACCTCAGGCAGGGTTTGGTCAGGCAGCCGAGGCTTTGGCGAAGCGGACAGTGAGACGGGTTCCACAGGGGCCATTCGGGCCCGAACCATCCGTGATGGTCACGCTGGCGCCATGCTGGACTGCGATTTCGCGCACGATCGAAAGTCCCAGGCCGCTGCCGTCGATATCGGTTCCCAGCACCCGATAAAAGCGCTCGAAGACCAGTTCGCGCTCGTCTGATGGGATGCCTCGACCGGAGTCCTCGACTTCGAAAAGGACATGCTCGTCAGTGCTCGAGACCCTTACGGTGACTGAACCTTCGGCAGGGGTGTAACGCAATGCGTTATCGATCAGATTGGCAATCATTTCGCGCAACAGCACCGGCTGGCCGCGAATCCAGGCGGGAGTCTCATCAGCTTCCAGACCAAAGTCGATTCTCTTTCCGATCGCCGGCGCAACCCATTCGACGGCGCTTTCCCGGACCAGGCCAGCCAGGTCGAGGGAGTCACCCTGTTGTGTCTCTGAGTTTTCGGTCCGCGCCAGCGACAGCAACTGATCGATCAGATGGGCGCTGCGTTGCGAACTAATTGCCAAATGGCGCAGTCGGCGCTCCAACTCTTTCGGATCGGTTTCGCGGACCGCAAGTTCCGCCTGGGTCCGCAGACCGGCCAGCGGTGTCTTCATCTGATGGGCAGCATCGGCAATAAAGCGTCGCTGGGCACCGAGGCTTTCATCGAGGCGACCAAGCAGTTCATTGAAGGCCTGAATCAGCGGTGTGAGTTCCTCGGGGGTGTCATGTGAGTCGATCGGTGACAAGTCATGGACGCGACGTGCGCGAATGCGCCGTTGCAGATCCCGCAGCGGCACCAGCCCGCGGCTCAGACCGAACCAGATCAGGCCCACTGCCAGGGGCAGGATCAGAAACTGAGGAAAGATGACGCCCTTGATGATTTCATTAGCCAGGGTGTTACGTGAGTCCAGGGTCTCGGCAACCTGCACCAGCGCGGGGGCGCTGGGCATTCCGGGCTCGTCGATGTCGGATTGCACATAGGTGTAGGCGATCCGGACTTCCTGGCCGCGAAAGCTTTCCGAGCGCAACTTCGTGCGCCCCGGCGCTGGAAAGTCGTAGAGAGCCGGTTCCGGGATCCCTCGGTCGCCGGCCAGCAGCGCACCGTCTGCGGCCGAAATCTGGAAATACAGAGTCTCCTCGGTGCCGACACCAATGAGTTCTCGCAGCTTATCCAGTCCCTGCACGCTGGCCCGCCCTTGATCAAAGTGGACCTGTCTGGCCAGCACGTTCGCGTGATCTGTCAGTGCCCGGTCGAACGGCGCGTCGGCCAATGAGCGGGCAACCAGGAAGGTGAACGCAATTGATAACGGCCAGAGCAGCAGCAGTGGGGCGAACATCCAGTCCAGCACCTCGCTGAACAGGCTGCGCTGTTCGCGGCTTGTCAGCGAACCGGCAGGGCGAAAGTCGCGCGCAATGCTGGCCTCGGGCGCCAAGGTGCCCGGACGCGACTCGCGGGTTGCGAGCAGGTCATTGAAGGCCGTCGCCAAGCGCCTTCTGAGGGCCGGCTCGACCGAGTTCATTCAGTCTGATCAACCTCGGAGGGGCGCTCAAGGCAGTAGCCCAGTCCTCTGACTGTGGCGATTCGAATCCCGCCCCCCTCGATTTTCTTGCGCAGCCGGTGCATGTAGACCTCCACTGCGTTGTGGCTGACTTCCTCACCCCACTCACACAGGTGATTGACGATCTGCTCCTTGTTGACAAGCCGCCCGTTGCGCTGCAACAGGATTTCGAGCAGACCAACCTCGCGCGCGGACAGTTCAATCTGATGACCATTGACGCTGGCGCTGCGGCCCACCTGGTCATAACTGAGCGCGCCGATCTTGATCAATGGACTGGCGCGCCCCATGGTCCGGCGGACCAGAGCCCGGACTCTTGCTTCAAGTTCATCCAATGAGAACGGCTTGGCCATGAAGTCATCGGCGCCCAGATCCAGACCCATCACGCGTTGTTCGACCGAATCGGCAGCGGTCAGGATCAGCACCGGCGTCTTGTTGTTGCGCGCACGCAGACGGCGAAGCACTTCGAGCCCGGGCATGCGTGGCAGACCCAGGTCGAGGATCAGCAGATCGAACTCATTGGCCGCGAGCGCAGCATCGGCACTTGCGCCATCCGCGACATGGTCGACCGCATAGCCAGACTGGCGAAGCGAGCGGCATAAACCGTCGGCCAGGACCTTGTCGTCTTCGGCAAGCAGAATGCGCATCGCTTCTCCCGGTGCCATCACCTTGCGGCAACAGCCTTTGCCAAGTTGCGAACTCGGCGAAGCCTCCCGAGGCAGTGAGTCGCCGGATTTTCGCGAGTTTAGCGCGCTTGTCCCGGTTTGTTCAGACACTCCGATGACGACTGATTGCAGCGCGAAGCGCATCACGGGTTTCGCGCGCAGCATTGGCCGCGGCTTGCGCGAAGTCGTCGTCACGGCTCGCGTAAAGAATTGCGCGCGAGGAGTTGACCATCATTCCTGTGCCGTTGGCTGTTGCCCCGGCATCGACCGAGGCGTCGATATCTCCGCCTTGAGCTCCGATGCCTGGGACCAGCAACGGCATATCGCCGGTGATCTGACGCACCCGGGCCAGTTCTTGCGGAAACGTGGCCCCGACAACCAGGCCCAGCTCACCGGTCGAGTTCCAGCGCTCGGCTGCCAGGCGTGCAACCCGCTCGTAGAGCCGCTCGCTGGGGCGGGCTGCATCGTTGGATTCCGAGATCCCAAGCGATTGCAGATCACTGCCGCCCAGGTTCGATGTGCGGCAAAGCACAATGACGCCGCGATCCGGATAGGTCAGATAGGGCTCGATCGAATCGAAGCCCATGTAGGGACTGACCGTGACCGCATCGGCTCGATAGCGTTCGAATACTTCGCGCGCGTAGTGCTCGGCCGTCGAACCGATGTCTCCGCGCTTGGCATCCAGAATGACAGGGACCCTGGGATGGCGGGTATGAATATGATCAATCAGGGCTTCGAGCTGGTCCTCGGCCCGTTGCGATGCGAAATAGGCAATCTGCGGCTTGAAAGCGCAGGCATACTGCGCAGTCGCGTCAGCAATCGCACTGCAAAACGCAAAAATTGAATCTTTGCGACCGGCCAGTGCGGTCGGAAACCGTGCAGGATCCGGATCCAGTCCGACGCACAGCAATGAATTGGCTTGTTGCCAGGCATTTTTCAGACTTGAAACGAAAGACAATCCCGCCTCCCGGAAATGAATATGTTCGTACGAGCAGCAAACTTTTCGAATTCTAACGGGCGGGCTGTCCGAGGGAGTGTGCCGGAGTGAGCAATGCAGGCTTCAGCTTCTCCAAACGTGACCTGTGGTTGCTTGCCGTCCTGACGCTGTCCTGGGGGATCAACTGGCCGATCATGAAGATCGGGGTCAGCGAGATGGCGCCAATGACATTCAGGATGATCTGCATGTCCGCGGGCATGCCGATCATGTGGGCCGTGGTTCGTTCGCAGCGGGCCCCGTTGACGATCCCGCGGGAACACTGGCGTGAATTCGCCTGGCTGGTCACAACCAACATGCTGATCTGGTTCATTCTGGTCATGTACGGCGTCAAGCTGCTGGAGTCGGGCCGGGCCGCGATTCTGGGTTACACGATGCCGGTCTGGGCCGCAGTGATCGGCATTGTGATCTTCCGCGATCGCCCATCCCCACGTCTGGCGCTGGGCGTGATTGCAGCCGCGATCGGAGTGGGTTTTCTTCTGGCAGGTGAATTCAGTGCGATTCGTGGCAGTCCGCTGGGGACGATGCTGATGCTGATCGCGGCGGTCGTCTGGGGGCTTGGCACGCACCTGATGCGTCGACGAAAACAGCCAACCAATGTGCTGACCATCACGTTCTGGGCGCAGGCGATCGTGTTGCTGGTCTGCTCACTGATTGCGTTGCTGTTCGAGCGCGATCAGTGGCACTGGCCGCCAAGTCCGGCAGGCAGTGCGGCTATCGCCTATAACGCAGTCGTGATCTTCGGGTTCTCGCAAGCGATCTGGTTTCGTATTGCGTCGAGTCTGCCGCCAGTTGCGAGTGGTTTGTCGGTGATGTTGATCCCCGTTACCGGATTGTTCTCGGGCATGCTGATGCTTGGCGAGAGCCCGCGCTGGCAGGATTGGACCGCACTGGTCTGCATCCTTGCTGCGATGGCTGCAGTCCTGTTGCCTAGCGCGAGTCGTCGTTCGTGAACTGATCGCCGGTCTGACTGCCGCGGGTCGGTGACCGGTCTGTTGCCGCGTCCGTCGAGTCTGCAAAGAGGGTTGCCGGGTAGTACCTCGCGAAATCTGCCTTGACCTTGTCCAGCGGCAGATCCGACCAGGTACCGTGATCGGCCAGGTACTGCATGTGCAGTCGACCCTGCACGTCATGCTCCTGATAGAGCGCGTCATGGATGCCGTCAAACTCGGTCGGCTGCACGCCGAAGCGCTTGCAAAGTTCGATGTTGAAGGCGGGAACCGCCTTGACCCATCGGTCCTCAATGAGCATGGCCGCGTAGCCGTGGTCATAGAACACATCGACTCCGCCCATGCGCTCGCGCAGCTTCTCGGTGTTCAGATGGTTCGTGACATCGGCCAGACCGATCGCGGCAGGAATCCCTGCAGCGCGGGCGCAGGCGACCAGCAGACCCGCCTTCGGAACACACCAGCCATGGCCGGCTGCGATCACCGAACTGGCTTTGTAGGCCTGCGCATCCAGCGAGATCCGGTACGGGTCGTAGCGGATATGGTCGCGCACCGCATAAAACAGCCGGATGGCTTTTTCGCGCGCTTCGGTCGCTTCGCCCACCGCCTGTGCGACGAACTGTCTGATCAGCGGGTGTCCGATATCGAAGAATCCAGTCGCAGCCAGATAATCTTCAGAGCCAACAGGCAGGCCTGGGTTGTAGATCATGATGTTCACCGGCAGGGCGCGACCAGAAAAAGGCGACGCTGCCCGCCGGTACCGTCCGGGCTTTGTTGCAGACAGGCGGGCATCCGCCAGTTCGCTCAGACGGTTGCGATTGGCGAAACCGGCGAGCCGACCGCACCAGGTAACCGCAGCGGCGGCGCGGTCAGCATGAACCGCGAACGGCCAATGTCTGCCAGATGGGTTGCAAGCTCATGCAGGTACCAGATTTCGCCCAGCGGCAGACCCAGCTTGAACAGGCAGTGCTCGTGCAGCGGCAACATGGCGCAGCGTCCAGGCGGCTTGTCGGTGCTGTGATGCTCGACCGCGTAGTTGTCAGCAACCAGAGCTGCAATGCCGCTGTCGGTGATCCATTGCAGCAGTTTTTCGTCGCGGCCGTCCAGGGCCGAGCACAGGGTATGGATGGCCACCGGATCGGGTTTCTTGTTCCACTCTAGAACCCGCTGCGTGAAACCGGTGTAGAGGCACAGGATGTCGCCAGTTTCAACGACAACACGATCCGCTTCCATGATCTTCATCAAGCGGTCGTAGCCCACCACTTCGCGACCATCACCGCAGTGCTTGCGCAGGTTCACAAGTACGCCCCGACCTTGTACGCCATGCTTGGCCATACCGTCGATACCGAGTGCACGGGTTGCACTGGTCAGGGATTCGCCACTGCCTTCGGGCTTTGGGATCTCGATGCCGCCACGATAGCCGTTGTAAAAGACGATCTCAGGGCGACCGTCACCGTTCGCGTCGAAGTTCGATCCGGCATGCGCCAGACTGTCCCACTGTGTCGAGTACTGCAGCCAGATCATCGCCATGTCGTCGTTGATCACATCGGTCGCACCGTCAAGCTCGCTGCCGACTTCGAACATCCAGTTGGGCATTCCGCCACGTTCGGTCGGACGCAGTTTGGGAGGATGGCGACGCGGATTGAGCACATTGCCCCCCGGGTAGTCCAGCGGCAGGCTCAGGCAGAAGCTCAGGCCATCAATGACTTCGGCGGCGGCGGCACGACGGCGTTCAGGCGTGATCAGGTTCAGTCGGCCAAGCTGGTCGTCGTCGCCAAAGTCTCCCCAGTTTGATCCGGGGGGGCGCTGTACCCAGCGCCTTGTGGTTGTACTCATCGGGGATCCGCTCCTGTGCGTGTTGGGGCCCGGGTCGGGCCGGTCGGTGCAATTCGGCACTGGCTCATCGTGTCGCGCCGGTTCGGTTGATTGATTCGATTTAATTTGATTTGATTTGATTTGATTCTTACATGGTGCCATTGGACCCTGAGCGCAGGACGTCCGCAGGATGGGCGTTAAAGGCGCAGAGGTCCGAAATCGGTGTAATGCCGATGGTCGTCAACACGTGCTGCAGCACAGGTCGCTCAATTGCAGGCGACAATGCATATTTCCCGCAAGCAGGATTCCGAATGGACGACGATCTTGAGGCACGTATCCGCTCTGGCAAGGCGCTGAGCGAATCGATGGGCGATTTTCACGTGGTTGGCTGGGATCAGCAGGCCCGTACCTTGACGGCCGGTTTCACGGTGCGTCGCGAGTACTGTCACACCAACGGCACGATTGCGCAGGGTGGTTTCGTCACGGCATGGCTTGATGCGGCGATGGCACAGGCGGTCCGCCATGACACTGACCAGCAGTCAGGCATGGTGAGTCTGGAGATCAAGGTCAGTTTCCTTGAGCGCGTCGGCCCCGGAGAGGGGCGAGTCCATGGACGCGTTGTCAGGCGCGGCAAGCGCGTCGTCTTCATGGAGGGTGATCTGTACAACGCGCAGGGGCGATTGGCAGCGCAGGCTACCTCGACCGGTATGCTGGTCCCGACCGAGGTGAAGGGCTGATAAGCCTTTGATCCAGGCGCTGAGCACATCTTTGCGGGTGTGCGCTCAGGTCTGCCGCGGTTCAGCCTTGCGCAACCCGGGCACGAATATGGTTAAGCGCCTCTGCGACCTGATCAATCAGAATCAGGCACAGATCGCCTCTTTGCAGTCGGTCCATGGCGGCGTCAATGGCGACAAATTCGCCACGGATCTCTTCAACCTTGCGAGTACGGGTTGCCCCGGTCAGTCCTTCACGCAGCAGTGCGATGACCTCGCCATCGGTACGCCCACGCTGAGCCTGATCCTGATAGAGGATGGCTTCATCGAAGACTTCACCCAGGATCTCAGTCTGCTCGCGAATGTCCTGGTCGCGGCGATCGCCGGCACCACTGATCACAACCAGCCGATGCTCGGCTGGCATCGATTGGACAGCGCGGGCCAGGGCGATCATCGCGTCCGGGTTGTGGCCGTAATCGGCGATGACGGTTGCGCCGCGGAACGCGAACTGGTTGAAGCGACCTGGCACCGTGCCATCGTCGCTCACGAAGCTAGCCAGCGCCTGCTCAATCGCCTTCCAGGGCAGATCCAGCGCCCAGGCGGCAGCCACCGAGGCCATCGCATTCTCAACCTGAAAAGGCAGAGTGCCATCGCGGGTCAGCGGAATGTCGACTAATGCGATCCGTCGCTCGCGCCTGCCTTCAGCTGCAACCAGCGATCCGCCATCGACATAGATCGCACGATTGCCTCGGGCCCGGTGACGTGCGATGACTGGCAGGCTGCGATCATGGGCAAAGAAGATCGTCTTGCCCGGACAGACATCGGCCATGGCCGCAACAATCGGGTCGGCGGCATTGAGCACCGCATAGCCATCAGCAGCGACATTCTGGACGATGACGCGTTTGAGCACGCCAAGGTCTTCGACTGAACTGATGAAGTTCAGGCCCAGATGGTCGCCTTTACCGACATTGGTCACGACCGCCACCTGGCAGCGGTCGAACCCCAGACCTTCACGCAGAATGCCGCCGCGCGCGGTCTCGAAGACTGCCGCATCAACCTCCGGATGCATCAGCACATTGCGCGCACTGCGCGGTCCGCTGCAATCGCCGGAGTCGGTCTGCTTGCCGTTCACGTAGACGCCGTCGGTGTTGGTCATGCCCACCCGCAGTCCTGCGCAGTTCAGGATCGATGCGATCAGGCGCACGGTGGTTGTCTTGCCATTCGTCCCCGTGACTGCGATCACCGGGATGCGGGCGTCATTCCTCTCGCCGAACATCATCGAGATGACCGCTTCGCCGACATTGCGCGGTTTGCCGTAAGACGGGCTCAGGTGCATGCGCAGGCCTGGCGCCGCGTTGACCTCGACAACGCCTCCACCTTGCTGCTCGAGCGGTTTGAGCACGGTCTCGCAGACAACGTCAACACCTGCGATATCCAGGCCGATCATCTGTGCCGCTTCGATGGCACGCGCAGCGACATCCGGGTGAACATCGTCGGTGATGTCGGTCGCAGTGCCGCCGGTGCTCAGGTTCGCATTGTTGCGCAGGATCACGCGTGCGCCGTTCTCGGGGATCGACTCGGGGGTATAGCCCTGGACGGACAGTCGCGCGATGGTCAGTTCGTCGATACGAATCTTGGTGAGTGCCGTCGCATGTCCGTCGCCGCGTCGTGGGTCCGTGTTGACCTCATCGACCAGTTCGCGCACCGATCGCAGGCCATCGCCAGTTACGTAGGGTGAATCGCGGCGAGAGGCAGCGACCAGTTGATCCCCGATGACCAGCAGTCGAAAGTCGTTGCCCGGAATGAAACGCTCAATCATCACCTGCGAACTGATTTCCCGCGCCTTGGCAAAGGCCACCTCCAGGTGTTCGCGGGTCGTCTCATTGACCGCAACCCCCTTGCCCTGATTGCCATCCTGAGGCTTGACGACGACCGCACCGCCAATTTGCTGCATGACCTTCCAGGCGTCCTCGACGTCCTTGACCGGACGTCCGTCGGGCGTGGGCACGCCGGCAGCTGACAGCAGCCGTTTGGTGAGCTGCTTGTCCTGTGCAATCTGCTCGGCG
>JAURMJ010000254.1 GCA_030830765.1 Quisquiliibacterium sp. | reverse complement strand
GCGCAGGCCAGGCTTGGTGATCTACTGGTGCTGATGTCCCGGGTCGGACCGGTTCAAGGCAAGGCCATTCGCCTGCAGCACCAGCTTTACCGACTCCCCGACCATGAGCCGATTGCCGGGGCTGAGGTGGTGGCGATGCTGATCGACATGGGCACCCGCCGCTCGGTGCCCATGCCGGATTTTCTGGATCCGGCGGCCGCTGGCGGCGCGCACGGAGCCTGATTCACTCAGGCCGCGACTGCGGCCGACGTACCTTGATGAAGATGGCAGGCCACCCAGTTGCCAGGTGCCATCTGCTGCAGCTGCGGCACTTCGGACTTACAGCGGGGCATCGCGTGCGGGCAGCGCGTATGAAACGTGCATCCCGGCGGCGGATTGACCGGGCTCGGTACGTCTCCGAGCAGAATCTGCTTCTTCCGTTTGATTTTCGGGTTCGGAATCGGAACAGCGGAGAGCAGGGCTTCGGTGTACGGATGCAGCGGACGACTGAAAAGCGTCTTTTTGTCCGCGTACTCGACAATCTTGCCAAGGTACATCACGGCAACCCGATGGCTGATGTGCTCAACCACGGCCAGATCATGTGCGATGAACAGATAGGACAGCTTCTTTTCCTGTTGCAGGTCAACCAGCAGGTTGATGACCTGCGCCTGGATAGACACATCCAGCGCTGAGACCGGTTCGTCGCCGACGATCAGTTTCGGGTTCAGGGCGAGTGCACGCGCGATACAGATCCGCTGGCGCTGCCCGCCAGAGAACTGGTGCGGAAACTGTTTCATCTGCTCCGAACGCAGGCCCACCTGGGTAAACAGGGCGGCAACTCTGTCTGCCAAGTCGCTGCCACGAGCGATGCCATGCACCTGCAGAGGTTCCCCGACGATATCGCCAACTGTCATACGGGGATCCAGCGACGCGAATGGGTCCTGGAAAACGATCTGCATTTCGCGACGGAATGGTCGCAGGTCTTTCTTGTTCAGGTGGGAAATTTCCTGACCCTGAAGCTTGATTGACCCGGAGGTGGGTTCGACCAGCCGCATGACGGCGCGGGCGGCAGTGGACTTCCCACAGCCGGATTCGCCAACCAGACCAAGAGTCTCGCCTTCGGCAACCGAAAAGCTAACCCCGTCGACTGCATAGACATTTCCGACCGTCCGACGCAGCAGGCCCTTCTTGATCGGGTAGTGCTTCTTCAGATCGGTGACTTCGAGCACCGGATCAGGCATTGCTCTCTCCACTGAGGCGGTCAGAATGCCAGCAGGCGGCCCAGTGGCCCTCTGCCTTCAGTTCGAACGGCGGATATTCGGCGGTGCATTTCTCATCGGCAAACTTGCAGCGAGGTGCGAACGCACAGCCACGCGGCAGGTTGGATAGCGCCGGCACCATGCCGGGGATTTCATTAAGATGCTCGGGTGCTTCGTCGCCGCTGATTGAGGTCAGATGCGGAACCGAGTCCAGGAGGCCGCGGGTGTACGGATGCATTGGGTGATCGAAGATGTTCTCGACATCTGCCTCCTCCACTTTGCGCCCAGCGTACATGACGATCACCCGCCGCGCGGTTTCAGCAACGACGCCCAGGTCATGAGTGATCAGGATCAGAGCAGTACCCAGCTCGCGTTGCAGGTCGATCATCAGGTTGATGATCTGAGCCTGGATCGTGACGTCCAGCGCGGTGGTCGGCTCGTCGGCAATCAGCACTTTGGGGTTGCAGGCCAGTGCGATCGCAATCATGACCCGCTGACGCATGCCGCCCGACAGCTGATGCGGGTACTCGCGGGCACGCTGCTCGGGTTCCGGGATGCCAACCAGGCGAAGCATTTCAATCGTGCGAGCTTCGATCTGCGCTGCGTTAAGGTCCTGATGCAGGTGCAGCGTCTCGCTGATCTGATTGCCGACCGTCAGTACCGGGTTCAGCGAGGTCATTGGCTCCTGGAAGATCATTGAGACCTCGTTGCCGCGGACCCGACGCATTGATTCTTCATCAAGAGCTAGAAGATCTCGGCCGTCAAGCATGACCTTTCCTGCGACTATCCGGCCAGGCGGATCCGGAATCAGGCGCATCAGTGAAAGTGCGGTCATGCTCTTGCCACAGCCTGACTCGCCGACGATCGCAAGTGTCTCTCCCCGGCTGACGGTGAAGGACAGGTCATCGACCGCCTTGACAACGCCAGCGCGGGTGTAGAAGTAGGTTTGCAGCCCGGAAACGTCGAGAATCGGGTCTTCGGAGTTCGCGGCGGCGCTCACGTTCTTTGCCTCGGGTCGAGAAGGTCACGAAGGGCGTCGCCCATCAGATTGGTTCCGAACACCACCAGACTGATCGCGAGGCCGGGGAAGATCACCAACCAGGGTGCTGTGCGCAGGTATTCTGCAGCCGACTCCGACAGCATGCGGCCCCAGGACGGGAATGGCTCGGGGATCCCCAGACCCAGGAACGAAAGCGAGGCTTCGGTGAGAATAGCCGATCCAAGTTGCGCGGTGGCCAGAACGATCAGCGGGGCCAGCGTATTCGGAAGGACATGGCGGATTGCAATCCTGAAGTCGCTCATGCCAACTGCCTTTGCCGCTTCCACAAACGGCTGCTCCCGCAGCGCCAGCGTATTGGCTCGGATGACCCTCGCAACGTGCGGGACGATCGGGATAGAGATCGCAATGATGGTGTTCTCAAGCGATGGACCCAGTGCAGCAGCCATGACCAGCGCCAGCACCAGCAGAGGCAAGGCCTGCATGACGTCGATGAGGCGCTGAACCGCAAGATCGATCCAGCCCGACATGTAACCGGACAACAGGCCTAGGATGACACCAAGCACACAACCGGCGATCGTAGAGCCCAGACCGACGGCCAGTGAGATCCGCGCGCCGAACACGATGCGCGAGTAGATGTCCCGACCGAAGTTGTCGGCACCCATCCAGTAATCTGCGCTTGGTGCTGCCAGTGCGAACTCCGAATTGGTCGCAAGCGGATCGTGAACCGTGATGAGTTCGGCAAACAGCGCTGCGAAGACAAACAAGATCACGATCACGGCACCAATCGCGCCGAGTGGGTAACGTCGCGCAAGAAACTTGATTTCAGCCAGCTTGCCGTCAACATGGGCTCCCGCTTTCGCCAGGCGAGCGTTGTGGGCTGCGGTGTTGTTATCAGTCGCCATAACGAATCCTTGGGTCCAGCACTGCGTAAAGCATGTCGACGATGAAATTGACAACGACCACAATCACTGCAGCAAACATGACGAGGTTCTGGACAATCGGGTAGTCGCGCCACTGAATTGCTTCCACCAGAAAGCGCGCGATGCCCGGGATGTTGAACACTGTCTCCGTGACGATCAGGCCGCCAATCAGGAACGCTGCTTCGATACCAACGATTGTGACCACGGGCAGAAGCGCGTTACGCAACGCATGCCGATAGTTGACAGAGTTACGGCTCGCACCCTTGGCTCGCGCGGTACGAATGTAATCCTGACGCATCACTTCAAGCATGGACGAGCGCGTGAGACGCATAATCAGAGCAGAGCTTCTGAATCCGACAATCGCTGCCGGAACGCTGTACATCAGCAGTGCATCCCAGAAACTGTCTGAGGCGGCGTCGTAGATTGGTAAATCGCCCGTTGTTGAAACAAAAAGCATCAAGGTCAATAGTCCGAGCCAGAACGATGGAAATGACAGTCCACTCAAGCTGATGAGCCTGAACAGATAGTCCATCGTCGAGTTCTGGCGAACAGCGCTGATGACCCCAAGGGGGACGCCGATGATGACCGAGAAGATCAGAGCAAGTAGCGCAAGTTTCCCTGTGACCGGAATCCGAGGCGCAATCTCCTCAATGGCGGGTTTTTCAGAAACATACGAGAAGCCAAGATCGCCCTGGGCGAGCCCGCCGATCCAGTTTCCGTATTGCACGTAGATTGGTTGGTCCAGGCCGAGATCCTTCTCGATCTGAACTTTTTCAGCTTCGTCGATAAACCCTGCTGCATCGAACAGGATGTCCACCACGTTGCCGGGGACGACACGCAGCAGCGTGAAGATCACCACTGAAATGCCGAATAGCGTCAGGATCATCAAAAATGATCTGCGCACCAGATAGGTACCCAAGAGAGCTCCTTAGTTCCTGGATGACTTCTTAAAACTCAACGATCCGGCCGGAAAACCGGCCGGATCGTGTGGTCGCCGGTCTACCGGCCAGTGGCTCTTACTTGTCGAGCCAGACGTCTTCGTAGCGATAGCCGTTGTAGGAACTATTCTTCATCACAGTGACGCCCTTAACGTGCGGATGCCAGCAGGTACCCTCACGTGAATGCACGATGATCGGTCGGGCAACGTCTTCCTGAAGCTTCTTGTCGATTTCCCACACAATCGCCTTACGCTTTTCGAAGTCGGTTTCCATCGACTGTTCATCAAAGAGCTTTTGAAGTTCCTTGTTGCAGTACTTCGTGTAGTTACGCTGTGAACCGCAAGCGTAGTTCTCGTAGAAGTTCTGATCAGGATCGTCAACCGCACTGCCGGTCAGGTTCAAGCCGACGGAATAGTCTCCGCGAGCCACTTTCGGGAACCAGTTGGCAGTTTCGATCGTCTCGAGTTCGCCGTCGATATAGATTTCCTTGAGCTGGTCGATCAGGATGACAGCAGGGTCGCGATAGATCGAAAGATTGCGGGTCGAGACCTTGATCTTCAGGCGCTTGTCCGGACCGTAGCCTGCCTTCTTCATAAGTTCACGCGCTGCCTCTCGGCTGGCCTTCACGTCAGGCGAATAGCCGGGCATCGTGCGAAGCAGTTCGATCGGCATGCCCCAGACACCGTTCGGGCGGGGCAGCATGGCGCCGCCCGCATCCGCATTGCCTTCATACAGAATGTCAATAAAGGCCTTGCGGTCAAGCGTCATCGCCATCGCACGACGGACATCGGCGTTGTCGAAGGGTGGCTTTTCGCGATTGACGATCAGGTTGGTCGCAACGTTGGTGGTCTCGACGGTACACACAGCGTTCGGGACCTGTTTTTTGATGTCACGGACCATCGGGATGCTGAAGGACAGCGGGAAGCCCATGTCAGTCTTGCCGGCGACAAAGGCCAGTGCGGCTGTTGAGCGGTCCTTGATGATCGTGTACTCGATGCCATCGAGCAGCGGCCGACCCTTCTTAAAGTACTCTTTGTTGCGCGTTACTTTGATCGACTTATTGCGCTTGTATTCAACGAATTTGAACGGGCCTGTGCCGATCGGGTTCGTACGCATCTTGCCCGCATCAACGTGGCACGGATACATCGGTGAGTAACCCGAGGCCAGCAGCGCAATGAAAGCCGGCTGACGGCGCTTCATGTTGAAGGTGACTTCGTAATCGCCGTTGGTGGTCACACTGTCCAGGTTGGTGTACCAGGCTTTGCGCGGATTCTGGCGGAGCTTGTTGTTGCCCTTGCCCTGCAGCATGTCAAAGGTGCACTGCACGTCTTTGGAGGTAAATGGCTTACCGTCATGCCATTTGACGCCCTGATGCAGTTTGAACGTCAGCTTGGTCTTGTCGGCGTTCCACTGCCAGCTGGTCGCCAGGTCCGGAACAATGCTTTCAATGCTGTTGACGGCAACACTCTGGTCGTACATGACCAGGTTGTTGTAGATCCCCATGAACGGGATGTTCGTTGAATAGGATGCATCTTCATGGATTGATGCGCTGCCGGGGTTACCCCGGTGATGCAATTTCAGGATGCCACCGCTTTTTTCTGCGTGAGCAGTGCCTGCCGTGATCGCACCGAAGGCCAGAATGCTGCTGACCAGCAATGCAGAACGTCGTTTTCCGTTCATGTGGATATCTCCTCTGTATGAGCTTTCCGATCGATACAAGACCTGGCCGGTGCGCAATCTGGGTGTCGCGTTACCGCCTGATCGGGGTGTCCTTGTTTACCTGATTGCGCCGGCGCAGGCAACTCGAGGGTTTTTCGAGCCTGACGCTTGGCTTGGCAAAAGGTCGAACAGCGCGAATGCTAATCGATCCCCGTAAAGCGAGCTTAACTGCAAACGCCGCCTGGGTCAGCCTCTGGAATTGTCTGGTCTATTTTTCCCGCGATCGTGCTTGGCTTCGGGCATCCTGATGCGTGTCCGGTTACGGTTTCAAAGGCAGCTCAAGCGGCTGCGTTCCCGGGCCTTTTCAGGCGGCAATCGTGACTGATACCGCCGCGAAATTTCATGGCAGACGCAGGATTGGCCAACAGGGTTGAGACCATGATTAACGATATTTCCTCACTGCGCGCGATCTACCAGGCGCCCGGCGAGCGCGCGTTGCGCAAACAGCTCGATCATCTGGATCCGCATTGCCAACGTTTCATCGAGCTGTCGCCCTTCGTCGTGCTGTCCAGCATCGGCAGCGACGGTTTGCCCGATGCATCCCCGCGGGGCGGGGCACCCGGGTTCGTCAAGGTCCGTGATCCGAATCACCTGATGCTTCCCGATTCTCCCGGTAACAACCGGCTGGACACGCTGCAAAACATCATTGCGACGGGCCGGATCGGCATGCTGTTCCTGATTCCGGGGGTCGATGAGACGCTGCGAGTCAACGGCGAGGCCAGCGCGTTGGCCGATCCGGAGGTGCTCAGCGCGTTTGCCGACGAGAAGCGGACTCCGCGCGTCGTGATCGCAGTGACCGTGCGCCAAGCCTACTTGCACTGCGCAAAGGCGCTGATGCGGTCCAGGCTGTGGGCTGATGAGAGTCGCGTTGAGCGCGGCGCGCTGCCGACGATGAACCGGATGATTCACGATCAGATCGGTTCCAGCGAGGCGCCGGAAAGCCAGGAATCGATGCTGGCCCGTTATGCAGCCGATCTTTGAAGACACGCAAACCTTAGAGGGCAACAGCCATGACCACCAAGAAGATTCTGCTGATCCAGGGCGCAAACATGGTGCACCTGGGCAAACGTCAACCTGAGTTCTACGGAAGCACGACGGCTGCCCAACTGGATGCCATGCTGGCCGAACACGCGCAGCAAAAAGGCTATCAGCTGGAAATTTTCTATACGAATCTGGAGGGCGAGGCGATCAACCGGATCTATGCGGCGCTCGATCAGGGATTTGACGGCCTCGTAATGAACCCGGCGGGTTTCAATTACGCCGGGTATGCGCTCGCTGATTGCATCCGGGGGGCTGAATTGCCCTACATCGAAGTGCATATGAGCAACGTCGAGGCACGTGGTATCCCCTGCGTCTGTGCGAAGGTCGCCGATGGCGTGATCTACGGGCTCGGCACCCAAAGCTATCTGCTGGCACTGGAGGGCATGCTGCATCTGCTGGCCACTCGCCGGGCTGCGACCTGAATATCACAAAATACATTCAGGGCGACTGATTCGTCCGGAGTCGTCGCAGAATCTTGGGAGTGATGCCATGCCAGCCTTTCTGATTGCCGATGTTGAAGTGACCGATCCCGTGCTCTACGAGGAATATCGCAAAGGAGCGCCCGCCACGATTGCCGCCTACGGCGGCCGCTATGTGGCCCGCGGTGGTGCGACTGAGGTCCTTGAGGGCGACTGGCAGCCTCGGCGTGCGGTTGTGCTGGAGTTTCCGAGCCTGGGGCAGCTGCATGCCTGGTATCAGTCGGCCGAGTACGCGCCGCTGCGGGCGATTCGTGCAAAGGCGTCAAATTCCCGGATCGTGGCGATCGAAGGTCTCTGACTGCCTGCGCCCGGAAACGCTCTTTGCAGCTGCAATTCTGTCAACGCACAGGATTGACCGATGTCCTTAGAGGCCGACAGCCCTGCGGAAGCAGCAATGCACTCGTATTACGCTGCTCGGGCGCGTGAGTACGAACAAATCTATCTGAAGCCGGAACGCCAGTCGGATCTGCGACATCTCGAGCAGGAGATCCCCTGGGAACTGGCTGGCCGGCAGGTGTTGGAAATCGCCTGTGGGACCGGATACTGGACCCAGTTCCTGGCCCAGCAGGTAGCAGGCGTACTTGCAACCGATCTGACGACAGAAACGCTCAAAGTCGCACGAACCAAAGCGCTCGATCCTGCGGTTGTGCGCTTTGCGCAGGTCGATGCCTTTGCGTTGCCGCCCTCATTGGGCTTGTTCGACGGCGCCTTTGCCGGATTCTGGTGGTCTCATCTGGCTTTTGATCGGGTCGACGCGTTTCTTGCATCGCTGACGGCATGTCTGAAGCCCGGGGCCAAGGTTCTGTTGCTGGACAACCGCTATGTACCTGGGAGCAGCACGCCGATCAGCCGTCAAGATGCGCAAGGCAACACCTTTCAGATGCGCACGCTCCAGGATGGGTCTCGCCATGAAGTGCTGAAGAACTTCCCTGATGAACATCGGCTGATGCAGCAATTGGGACAGGTCGCGCGAACGGTGGAGTTTCGCCAGTATGATTTTTATTGGCTTGGCGTCTGGGAATATTCCGGTGCGGTTACAACCAGCTAAAATCCAAGGCTGATCCTCTTTCGGAAGCCTCGCCGTGTCGGATTCCATAGCAGCCAGCGGTTCGCGACGCTGGTTCTGGCGTTTCATTGTTCTGTTGATTCTTGCCGCCGGTGTTGGCGGCTTTGTTGCGCTTCAGAAATTCAAGCCTCGACCGGCCGTCCGGCCTGCAGTTCAGCAATTGCCCCTGGTTCAGGCGCAAACACTCAAATTTCAGTCAGAGATTTTGCCCGTTGTGGGTCACGGCCTGGTCCGGCCCCGGGTTGAGGTTGTACTCAGTGCTGAAGTGTCCGGGCGCATCATTCAGGTCAGTCCGGCCATGGTGACTGGAGGCAGCTTCCGCGCTGGTGAACTGCTGGTCAGGCTTGACCCTGAGCCATTTCGGGCGGCCTTGGCCCAGGCGCAGGCCGACCACGCCTCTGCGCAGGCTGCATTGAAGCTTGCGCAGCAGCTGGTGAGCCGCACTGAGGATCTGATCGCCAAGGGGTTTTTGTCGCGTCAGACGCTCGACGAACGTCTTGCTGCTCGGGATCAGGCGCAGGCTGCCCTTGCGCGGTCCCAGGCTCTTGAGCGGCAGCGGACCCTCGATTTGCAGCGCACTCAATTGCATGCTCCGTTTAACGGGCGTGTGTTGACCGAGAAACTGGATGTCGGCGATACCGTTCAACCCGGCAAGGAGTTGGCCCGGATCTTCCCGGCGGATTCCCTTGAAATTGCAGTCTCACTGACCGATCGTGACGTGGCGCTGGTCAGCGATCCGTGGGGAGGGGCGGATGCCGCCGTTTCGCGAGCAACGGTCTTGGGCAAATCAGCACAGTCGAACGCGGCAGCAAAGGCGACCGTCGTTGTGGCCCACGGCGGTCTTTACTATGCCTGGGATGCACAAGTCGACCGGATCGAGGCGGCCGTTGATGCGGCAACGCGAACCTTCAATCTGGTCGTCCGAGTCAATCATCCGCAGGCGCGCGGCAAGCTCGTTGAGTCCGGTGTGCAGCGTGGCGGTCCGCATGGTCCGCCGCTGATTGTTGGCATGTATGCACGCGTTGAAGTTGCTGGTCGAGATCATGGTCGTTACGCGATGATTCCGAGAACAGCGCTCAGAGACGGTTCGGTCATCTGGCTGCTGGATGCGCAGGGCCGCATTGCGCTTCGCAAGGTCAGGGTGCTGAGTGAGCATGATGAGCAGGTAGCGATTGCAGCGCAGGATCTTCCCGAAGGAGGGCGTCTGGTCACCAGTGACCTGGCTGTGGTCACCGAAGGCCTCGAAGTCCGGGTGATTGAAGCGCGATGAATGCTCTGATTGCCTGGATGGCCCGCCACCCGGTGGCTGCCAATCTGTTGATGCTGCTGGTGATCGTGTCCGGCCTGGCCAGCGCGTTCACGCTGCGTCAGGAGAGTTTTCCGGAAATCAGCTTCGACACAATCGAGGTGAGAGTTGCCTACGCCGGCGCGGCGCCTGACGAGATCGAAGAGTCGATCGTGCAGCGCATTGAGGAGCAGGTCCGCGGGCTTGACGGGATCAACCGCGTCATCGGTGTGGCTGCCGAGGGCCTCGGCCTGGTTCGCATCGAACTGCTGCGCGGCAGCAACATTGCACGGAAGCTCGATGAGGTGAAGTCGGCAGTGGACCGGATCACCACCTTTCCGGACATGATCGAACGGCCGGTTGTGCGCGAGATTGTGAACCGGCAGCGGGTTGTCGAGCTGGCGCTGTTTGGTCAGACCAGTGAATCGGCGCTGCGTGAACTGGCCTTCCGGGTCAAGGACGAGCTCAGCGCACTGCCCGGTATTTCGTTGGCTGAGGTGGCCCGGGTTCGCGACTACGAAATTTCAATTGAAGTGCCGAACGAGGTGCTCAGGGCCTACGGGTTGAGCCTCTCGGACATTGCTGCCATCGTCAAGCGTTCCAGTCTTGATCTGCCCGGAGGGGATATCAGGACAGCGGATGAATCCATTCTGCTGCGCACGAAAGGGCGTAATTACCGACGCGCTGATTTCGAGAGAATTGTCGTCGCATCGAGCCGCAGCGGTGCTGCGGTCACGCTGGGCGAGATCGCGAAGATTGACGACGGGTTCCGAGAAGATGATCTGCTGATGCGCTACAACGGCAAGCCTGCCAGTTTCGTGCAGGTCTTCCGGGTCGGTGACGAAAAAGTGCTCGATGTGGTCGAGGCCGTTGAAAAGTTTATTGCGAACG
Source organism: Quisquiliibacterium sp. (assembly GCA_030830765.1). Lineage (GTDB taxonomy): Bacteria > Pseudomonadota > Gammaproteobacteria > Burkholderiales > Burkholderiaceae_E > Quisquiliibacterium. The sequence goes on along the minus strand of JAURMJ010000254.1, from coordinate 26 downwards.
AGCTGCGGCCAAACCTGCCGGCAGGC
>JAURMJ010000253.1 GCA_030830765.1 Quisquiliibacterium sp. | reverse complement strand
TCCGGACCTGATTCGGATGCAACAGGCGCTGCTGATCCATCTGAGCGCGCGGTTCAGGGTGTCATCGGACCCGGCAAGGATCAATCTGGAAACCAGGTCGATACGCTGTCGCGCAAGCAGTTCAACGATGCAGCTGCGTATATCCGCAGCCTTGCGCAGTTGCGCGGGCGCAATGCTGCCTGGGCAGAGCGCGCGGTCCGCAACGCAGTCAGCCTGTCCGCCGACGAGGCGCTACGTGAAAAAGTGATTGACCTGATTGCTGCGGACTTGCCCGATCTGCTCGCGCAACTGGACGGACGCACTGTTCAAGCAGCTGGCAAACAGGTGACCGTGGCAACGCGATCGGCCTCGATCGTGCATCAGCAACCCGATTGGCGGACGCGTTTGCTGGCAGCGATCACCAATCCGAGTGTTGCCTACCTGTTGGTGATCGTCGGTCTCTACGCGCTGATCTTGGAATTTTCCAATCCCGGACTGATCCTGCCTGGCGTGGTCGGTGCGATCTGCGTGCTGATCGCCTCGTATGCGTTCCATCTGCTGCCAGTGAACTTTGCCGGAATTGGCCTGATCGTGCTTGGCCTCGCATTCATGGTCGCCGAAGCCTTTGTGCCTTCATTCGGTGCGCTTGGCATCGGCGGTCTGATTTCGTTCGTGATCGGCTCGGTGATCCTGATGGACAGCAAACTGCCGGCCTTTGAGATTCCCTATGCGCTGATCGGTGGCGTCGCGATTACCAGCGCACTGTTCCTGACCCTGATGCTCGGCATGATCGCGAGAACCCGCGTCAGACCAGCGGTCAGTGGCCGTGAGTCGATGCTCGGCACGAAGGCCGTGGCACTGGAAGATTTCGTTGATGAGGGCTGGGTGCGTGTGCAGGGCGAACGATGGCGGATGCAGGTCACCTCACCCGTGCATTGCGGCGACTCACTCACCGTTGTTGCCGTGGACCGACTGAAACTGCGCGGAGAGCCCGTCCATTCGCTTTTAAAGGAGGCTGACCATGTTCTTCCACTTTGACTTTGGGATTGGCGTGATCCTCGTTGTCCTGCTGCTGGTTGCGGCGTCGATCAAGATTCTGCGGGAATATGAACGTGGGGTCGTGTTCCTGCTGGGACGTTTCCAGCGGGTCAAGGGCCCGGGCATGGTGATTGTGATTCCTGGACTGCAGCAGATGGTGCGCGTCGATCTGCGCACTGTGGTTCTGGACGTGCCAACTCAGGATGTGATCTCGCGTGACAATGTCTCGGTCCAGGTCAACGCCGTGGTCTATCTGCGGGTTGTGGATCCGCAGCTGGCGATCATCCAGGTCGCGAACTATCAGGAAGCAACCAGTCAGCTTGCGCAGACCACGCTGCGGGCGGTGCTCGGCAAACACGAACTGGACGAGATGCTGGCCGAGCGTGAACAACTGAACACCGACATTCAAAAGGTACTCGACCAGCAGACCGATGCCTGGGGAATCAAGGTCGCGAACGTCGAGATCAAGCATATCGATCTGAACGAGTCGATGGTTCGGGCGATTGCCCGCCAAGCTGAAGCCGAGCGCGAGCGTCGTGCGAAGGTCATTCATGCCGAGGGTGAGCTGCAGGCCGCCGAAAAACTGGTTCTGGCGGCCGACAGGTTGTCCAGCCGCCCCGAGGCAATGCAGTTGCGTTATCTTCAGACCCTGACTCAGATCGCCGGAGACAAGACTTCAACGATCGTGTTCCCGGTCCCAGTTGATGTCCTTGGCTCAATCCTGGAAGCGGCGAAGCAGTTCAAACCCAAGTGAGATCACCAGGCTCATTGGCAGGGCCTGAATTTCGGATCGGGAGATTCCATTGAAGTTTCTTAGGACGTCTGACGAACGCTTTGAAGGTTTGGCCGCTTGGCCTTGGGTTCCACGCTATCTGGATGATCTTCCTGGCTTCGAGGGGATTCGGATTCACCGGGTAGATGAACCAGGGCGGCCTGGTGCACCGACTGCGCTGCTGCTGCATGGCAACCCTGCCTGGGGGTATCTGTATCGACACATGATTCCGGTCTTTTCGGCGGCCGGTCTGCGGGTGGTGGTTCCCGATCTGATCGGATTTGGCCGCTCCGATAAACCCGCTGATGCTGCGTTCCATCGCTTTGAAACGCATCGGGATTTCCTGATCCGTCTCGTTGAACGTCTGGATCTGTCGAATGTCTTGCTGGTGGTGCAGGACTGGGGCGGGCTGTTAGGGCTCACGCTGCCGATGCAGATGCCGGATCGCTTCACCCGCCTGCTTGCGATGAACACGATGTTGCCGATCGGTGAGGTGAGTGAGGGTTTTGTGCAATGGCGCGACTACTGTAATCGCACGCCAGACATGGCTGTCGGGCGGCTGATCGCCCGCGGGAAGCCGTCCTTGAGTGGTGACGAGCAGGCTGGCTACGATGCACCCTTCCCGGATGCGAGTTTCAAGCGTGCGATTGCCGCATTTGCCAACATGGTGCCCGATTCTGAGCAAGCGAATGGCGCCGAGATCGGGCGGCAGGCTCAGCAGTTTTTCCGCGACAACTGGTCTGGGCAGAGCCTGTTGGCGATCGGGCAGCGTGATCCGGTGCTGGGTGAACCGGTCATGCGACAGCTGGCGACAACGATTCGGGGCTGCTCCGAGCCTTTGCTGATCGAGGAGGCCGGTCACTTTGTTCAGGAGTGGGGCGTTCGCGTTGCGCAAGAGGCGCTGCGACATTTCAAGTTGAGCTGACATCACGCTTCAAAGCCGGTTAAGACCCGGGCCGCTGCCGTCTCGCACGGAGGAGAGCACGGTGCCATCGCGCAAGATCGGTTGCTGACCAG
>JAURMJ010000252.1 GCA_030830765.1 Quisquiliibacterium sp. | reverse complement strand
TGCCACGCTGGTGTGCAGTCTGCATCAGGTCGATCTGGCACTCGAACGATTTGGACGCGTGATCGGGCTGCGCGACGGCAATGTGGTCTTTGACCGTTCCCCCTCCCGGATCAGCGGCGAGGATATTTCGCGCCTTTATTTCAATCGCGACACTGAGCTGCCTTCACCGGCCGATGCGAACGATGAGGCCAGCGCCAGCATCGCGCTGCGGCCCGGGCGATGCTTCTGAGCACTCGTGAAAACTCTCCAGCCCTGCGCGACCCGGCCTGGAGCCGGCGCCTTGCACTAAGCCTGTTTGCAGTTGTGCTGCTCTGGCCGCTGCTGGTGGCCAGCGAGTTTCGCCCCTGGATCCTGTTTGATGCCCGTTCGCTGTCGGCGAGCCTGCGCTTTCTTGGCAGTTTTTTGCCACCAGCGGTAGATCGGGAGTTTCTCTTACTCGTCCTGGAAGCGGCCTGGGTCACAGTGGCCATCGCGACTGCAGGTCTGACGCTTGGATGGCTTGCAGCTGTCCCGTTGACCTTGCTAGGCACGGCCACGCTGTCGCAGTCCGCAGTCGGACGCCCGATGAAACGGGGTCCGGCGATGATTCGTCAACTGGTACGTTGGCTGCTGATCTTCCTGCGCAGCGTGCCGGAACTCGTCTGGGCGCTGCTGTTTGTGCGCATCGTCGGACTCGGCCCGACAGCCGGTGTGCTCGCCATCGCACTCACGTATTGCGGAATGCTTGGCAAGGTCTATTCGGAAGTGCTCGAATCAGTCGACAGTGCCCCCAGCGAAGCGCTGCTGCGCAACGGCAGTTCACGGATCGGTGCATTTCTCTACGGTGCCTTGCCTCAGGCCGCACCGGAACTGGTCTCCTACACGGTATTCCGTTGGGAATGCGCGGTCCGCTCATCGGTGATCATGGGTTTTGTCGGCGGCGGTGGCCTTGGTCAGCAGATGGATATGTCGATGAAGATGCTTGCCGGCAATGAAGTGGCGACCATGCTGATTGTCTTCATGTTGCTTGTTGCGCTGGCCGACCGGGTCAGTCGCATGCTGCGCACCACGCTGGCCTGAGGACGCTGCGATGAACCGTGATGCAACGATCGACGAAGCCATGCTGACCCCGCCGGTGACATCCCGACTGCGGGCACGGCTGTTGCTTGCGGCACTTGCGGCCCTGATCATCGCCAGTTTTGTCACGCTCGACCTGCAGTTGGGTGCATTTTTCGAGCCGGACGCACTGGCCAAAATGGTGGAATTCGGTGCGGGCTTCGTGCCGCCGGAGACCGATCCACGCTTTCTGGGCAAGCTTGGCTGGGCATCGCTGGAGACATTGGCGATGTCTGCGCTGGGAACACTGCTGGCCATGATTTTTTCGTTGCTGCTCGCACTGCCCGCGTCACTGACACCTGACACCCGATCGGCGAATGCAGTGCGTGGCGCCGTGCGCCTGCTGCTGAACCTTCTGCGGTCAATCCCGGAACTGGTTTGGGCCGTTCTGTGGGTGATCGCCGCGGGGCTGGGCCCCTTTCCCGGTACGCTCGCCCTGGCGGCCCACACCGTCGGTGTGCTCGGAAGACTGTTCGCCGACACGCTGGAAAACCTGCCACCGGCCCCGGCCCGCACGCTACAGCACAACGGCGCCGGAACGACGTCTACCTTTCTCTATGCAACGCTGCCGCAGGCACTGCCACAACTGGTCTCGTATTCGCTGTATCGCTGGGAGAACAATATCCGCGCGGCCAGCATTCTTGGGGTGGTCGGTGCCGGGGGGCTGGGGCAGATGCTGCATTTCCACCTGAGCCTGTTCCAGATGCGTGAAGCGGCCAGCGTGATCCTGGCCATGCTAGCCATCGTCGCGATGGTCGATGCAGTCAGCTACCTGGCGCGCCGACAGCTCACGAACTGAGGCAGATGACTGCGACCGACACACCCCCACTGCTGCGCCTGACCGGCGTTGGAAAGCGCTATGGCCAGCGCTGGGTCATGCGAGGCGTCGAGCTGCAGTTGCGTCCCGGTGAACTGGTCGCCCTGCTCGGAGAATCGGGTGCCGGCAAATCGACGCTGCTGAACATGATTGCCGGGCTCGAGCCGGTCGACGAGGGCCAGATCGAGCTTGCCAGCCATCCGGTGCATGCACTGGATGCGGATGGCAGCGCGCAGCTGCGCTGCCATGCGCTGGGCTTTGTGTTCCAGGCGTTTCATCTGATCGCGCATATGAGCATTGCGCATAATGTGGCAATCCCACTGCTGCTGACTGGTGTCTCACAGGCTGCGGCGCTCAAGCGTGCCAGAAAGATGCTCGAGCAGGTCGGCCTGGACGGCCGCCAGGCCAGCCTGCCTTCTGAGCTATCCGGGGGCGAACAGCAGCGCGTAGCGCTGGCACGTGCACTGGTCCACGAGCCGTCGCTGGTGCTGGCCGACGAGCCAACCGGGAACCTGGATCCGGCGACCGCGGCCCGGGCCCTGGGACTGCTGGCCGAACAGGCTCGCGCCCGCAGGGCCGCGCTGCTGATGGTCACTCATTCCGAACATGCGGCCGAGGTCGCCGATCGCAGGCTGGTACTGGACTCCGACGGTCTGCATCCGGCATGAGTCCGTCTGGCATGCCGGATGCAGACGCGCGCAACTTGGCGCCGTCAGACAAGAAGCTGCGTGCGGTAAGCGCGAAGCTCGCACTGTTGCGCTGGCTCTGGGCTGGTCAATGGCGCTCATCCCCAGGCCGCACGCTGACCGCAGTGGTCGCGATTGCGATCGGCGTGGCGCTCGCGCTGGCCATCCATCTGGTCAATCGCTCAGCCCTGAATGAATTCGGCAATGCCATTGCAGTCGTCAACGGGGATGCACAGTTGCAATTGCGCGGCACAGTTGCCGGCTTTGACGAATCGATCTACGCACAGGTTGCGCAAAGCGAAGGACTTGCCGCATTCAGCCCGGTCATCGAGACAGAAGTGCTTTTGCAACGGGCGCCGCGA
>JAURMJ010000251.1 GCA_030830765.1 Quisquiliibacterium sp. | reverse complement strand
GGTGGCCTGTTGGTGGCGGGAGCGAATATCATCGCGGCCAAGTGGGCGGCTGACCTGCCCGCGATCCGGGGCGAATACTCGCGGGAGACGGTGGCCAAAGCGGTCTGCGCGGTGCGCCCCGCCTTTGAAGTCGCCGATGATCGCGGCGCCGATTACACCACCCTGTCCAGGCATGGCCTGCAGCTGGTCGCGGACAACGCCTGGAACCAGGGCGCAGTGCTGGGCCAGCGCCGCGCCGACTGGCGCACGCTGGATCTGGCCACCATGCGTGGCGTGGTGCGCTGCAATGATGAGCTGATCGGCGAGGGACATGGCCGCGATCAGATGGGCCATCCGCTCGACGCGATGACCTGGCTGGCCAACAACCTGTCGCGCCGAGGGCTGGGGATGCGCGCCGGCGACTTCGCCATTCTCGGCAGCCTCGTGACCTCGAAGTTCCCGCAGGCCGGCCAGACCTGGTCCTTTGAGCTCGAAGGCTTCGAGACGCTGAAGTTACGTGTCGACTGATCGAACAAGACCAACTGCGCGAATAAGACCAACCGAGCGAACAAGACCGACGGAGTGAACAGGATCGCCCGACTGGCTGGCACGCGCACCGGACTGCTGATCGGTCTGGCCCTGATCATCATCGCCAGCCAGTTCTTCCGCTCTTCGCTGGCTGTCATTGCGCCAGAGCTTGCCGATGAACTGTCGCTCAGTCCGCAGGTACTCGGACTGGCTGGTGGCATGTTCTTTTTGGCAATCGGCGTCTCGCAGGTCCCGGTCGGCATGAGCTTTGATCGGATCGGCCCGCGCCGCACCGTGGTCTGGGTCAGTGTCTTTGCCATCATCGGCACGGCCATGATGGCACTGGCCAACAGCGGTCCGACGCTGATTGCCGCGCGCTTTCTGACCGGTTTTGGCTGCGGGGCCAGCTTCATGAGCAGCGTCGTGCTGATGACCCGCTGGTATCCGCCCGAGCGCATCGGCACGATGCTGGGGCGGATGTTCGCCCTCAGTCAGCTGGGTAATGTGCTGGCCGCCACCCCGATGGCCTGGATGAGCGAGCACATCGGCTGGCGGGTCGTGTTCGGGGCGACCGGCGTCATCCTGATCTTCGGCGTCTGGCTGTTTTGGGTCATGGTGCGCGACCAGCCCGCGGATCAGGCACCCATTCATTCACGCGCGCCGACGCTGGGACAGACACTGGCCGGATTCATCGAGGTGCTGCGGCTTCCCGGTTATCGCAAAGTCGTTGCCCTGCACATGGTCGCCTACGCGACGATGGCCACACTCCTGGGCCTTTGGGCCGGTCCCTACCTGCATGATGTACACGGTCTGGATGGCGTGGCACGCGGCAATGTGCTGCTGGCGATGACCGCCGCGCAGACGATCGGCATGCTCTGGCTACCGCCACTTGAGCGACGTCTGAATACACGCAAGGGGGTCATCATGGCAGCGGCAGCCATCGTGGTCCTGATTCTCGTTGTGATGGCAATCTTGCCGGGCGCCTCGCTGGTGCTCTCCATCGGGCTACTGGTCGCGCTGTGCGGCTTCTCCAGCTACAGCCCCCTCATCATTGCGCATGCGGCCGGCCTCACCCCGCCGGCACTGCTCGGACGCGGTTCCGCCACTGCGAACCTTGGCCAGGTCGCTGGCTCATTCCTGCTGCCGGTGATCGCAGGTCTGATCGCCGGTGCGTTTGATGATGGCTCGGTGCCTGGCCATCCCGTTGAGGCGTACCAGGCAATCTTCATTTTTCTGGCTGTGGCGCTGAGCGCAGGCCTGCTGATTTATTCAAGGGTGAGCGATCTGAAGCCCGTGCCAAAGTCCTGACTGCTGCGAGCACCTGAACATCCGGCATCGCCTGCGGCCGCATGATCGATCATCGGATCAGATCGAGATTCTCGACAGGATGTTCTAGCTGCGAAGTCCTTCCCCGGGCTGCCGCGACGCACGCAGCATCAGGACGCCGGTCAACGCGGGCAGCACCGCCAGCACCGTGAACGCTGCCCCGTAGCTTTGCATCAAGCTGACCAGCACGGCGAACAATCCCGAGCCGGTGGTACCGCCCATAAAGGTCAGAAACTGCGTGGCACCAGTAGCCTGCGCAACCTCACCGGGTGGAACCTGTCGGGCAAGGTCTGCAAAGAACACACCATTCCAGGCCACGGCCGTCGCGGCACAGAACACGGCCAACACAAACATCAGCACTGAACTGACACCGACCGGCATCAGGCCCATCGTGGCGACGCCGGCCGCCATCAGCAACCCCAGCAGACCCAGCAGGCGAGTTGGATCCATCCAGCGATCCGATACATAACCCCAGCCGATCCGGAACACGATGCTGACCAGTTGTGATGCCGACAACAGACCGGCAGCAAGTGCCAGCGAGTAACCATGATCGAATTTCAGAAATGAGACCAGAAAGGTCAGGTAGCTGACCTGGGTCAGCGCATAGATCAGCGACGTCAGTGCCAGCCTGCGGGTTGGCGCATAAGAGAGCACCTTGCGCACCGGCAGATAGACGCGGGTCTTGAGCACCGAGACGAATCCGGGCGATGCTGCGACAGTGCGTTCAACGCTCAGCTCCAATCGGGCACGCCAGCGATTGATCAGCACCATCAAGACCAACACCGGGACAGCCGCAGCCAGCGCTGCACCACGCCACTGCAGCCAGGCGAGCAGCAGGGGCAATACCAGCCCGGCGAGCGCAACGCCCATCGGGACGGCCGTCTGCTTGATTGAAAAAAAGAGCCCGCGTCGATCCAGCGGCGCATGACGGCTGAGCAGTTCGCCAGCGGCCGGGTTCGTGAATCCGTAACCAACACCGATCGCAATCGCCGCCAGCAGCAGCACTGGCACAAACCCGCTCGCCAGACAGGCCAGCCCTGCACCGCAGGCAAGCAATGCCCATTGACTGACCCGCACGGCCCCGCGCTGCGTAGCCAGCCAACCTGCGTTCAGACCCGCGAGCATCGCCACGAGATAGCAGACGCTGACCAGCCAGCCGACCCGTTGGGCCGGAAGACCAAGATCCAGAGCGGCCGCCGGTGCCAGTACTGACGGCACGGCCATCGCAAATGAGACGAGCGACTGAACCGCGAATGTCAGCGTCAGCGCAGCGTACGGTGCGACAGGCAGCGCCGGGTCGGATTTGCCCGGCGCCGGCTCCGATGGCTTTGCAGCAGCCTCGCTCAGATCACGCCCCCATCACGCATCGCGGCGATTTCCTCTCCCGAGTAACCAAGCGCCCCGAGAATTTCCTCATTGTTGCCGCCTGCCGGGGGCAAGGCATGGCGCAACGTTGCCGGCGTACGGGAGAGCGTCGCTGCCTGCTTGATGACATGAATCTCACCAAGGGTGTGGTGCTGGACCGGCGCCGCAATGCCCAGGTGTTTCACCTGGGGATCAGCCCAGACCTGATCGACGGACAGGATCGGACCACTGGGAACGCCGGCCGCATTGAGCTTGTCAATCCACTCAGCCGTCGGTGCAGTCCGGAATAAGGCGGACAGCTCTTCATTGAGCGCAGCCCGATTCTTGGCGAGACCTGCCGGCGCGGCATAGTCAGGGTGTTCTGCCAGATCACTGCGCCCGAGCACATTGCACAGTTTCTTCCACATTTCCTGACCAGCGGCCGCGACGTTTACATAGCCATCGGCAGTCGGATAGGCCGACTGCGGCATCGTCGTCGGATGATC
>JAURMJ010000250.1 GCA_030830765.1 Quisquiliibacterium sp. | reverse complement strand
CTCATCGTCATCGGTGCCCTTGACCGGGGGAATGTCCACCGGGGAGGGCAGATATTCGATGACCGCATCGAGCATTGCCTGCACGCCCTTGTTCTTGAATGCGGTACCGCAAAGCATCGGAACAATTTCGCCGGCGATCGTACGTTGACGCAGACCGCTTTTGATCTCTTCCACCGAGAGTTCGCCGCTCTCGAGGTACTTGTTCATCAGCTCTTCGTTCGCCTCGGCGGCGGCTTCCACCATCTTTTCACGCCACTCGGCGCAGGTATCGGCCAGTTCCGCAGGGATCTCAGCGAGATCAAACTTCATGCCCTGCGAGGCATCATCCCAAAGGATTGCCTGCTGACGCACGAGGTCAACGACGCCCTTGAACCCCTCTTCAGCACCGATTGGCACTTGGATGGGCACAACGTTCGCACGCAGACGTGCACGCATCTGGTCGTAAACCTTGAAGAAGTTTGCTCCCATGCGGTCCATCTTGTTGACGAAAGCCAGACGGGGCACCCCGTACTTGTTGGCCTGGCGCCAGACGGTTTCGGACTGGGGCTGAACACCACCCACGGCGCAATAAACCATGCACGCACCGTCAAGCACGCGCATTGAACGCTCGACTTCAATCGTGAAGTCGACGTGCCCCGGGGTGTCGATGATATTGATTCGATGCTCCGGGAAGGTCATCTCCATACCCTTCCAGAAACAGGTGGTCGCAGCGGATGTGATGGTGATTCCACGCTCCTGCTCCTGCTCCATCCAGTCCATCGTGGCGGCGCCGTCGTGCACCTCGCCGATCTTATGGTTCACACCGGTGTAATAAAGGATGCGCTCGGTCGTCGTGGTCTTGCCCGCGTCGATGTGGGCAGAGATGCCGATGTTTCGATAGCGCTCGATAGGGGTCTTGCGAGCCATTGTTCAATGCTCCAGAACAGCTAAGTCGGATCTTTTGGATCCCGGGGCGGCCGGATAAGGCCGAATCAGAAACGGAAGTGCGAGAACGCCTTGTTCGCCTCGGCCATGCGATGCACCTCGTCGCGGCGCTTGACTGCGCCACCACGGTTCTCGGAGGCCTCAAGGATCTCGCTGGCCAGACGCTGACCCATCGACTTCTCACCGCGCTTCTTGGCTGCCTCGCGCAACCAGCGCATAGCCAAGGCCATGCGGCGCACCGGGCGAACCTCCACCGGAACCTGGTAGTTGGCTCCACCAACTCGGCGGCTCTTGACCTCCACCATTGGACGGCAGTTCTGCAGCGCCTGCGAGAACACCTCCACCGGATCCTTGCCCGACTTGGTGCGGATCTGGTCGAACGCGCCATAGAGCATGCGCTCTGCGACAGCCTTCTTGCCATCGAGCATCAGCACGTTGACAAACTTGGAAACATCGACACTGCCGTACATCGGATCAGGCAGGATCTCGCGTTTGGGGACTTCACGACGACGTGGCATTGAATACCTCTCTAGAAACTTCAGCCGCAGGGCGCACCATTGCGCCCCACCTGGTTGCCCTACCAGTTCGCACCGAAAGGCACGGACACGGAAGCAACCGCTTACTTGGCGCCGCAGTCAACGTCGGGGAAAACAGTTCGACATGACCCGCACCATAAACAAGAACGCGAGCGCCCGGGGAACCCCGGGGCCACTCGCGCCCACCGCAAATTTTTTGGCCTTGAAGGGGCCTCTTCTTACTTCTTGGGACGCTTGGCGCCGTACTTGGAACGCGCCTGTTTGCGGTCCTTGACGCCCTGCAGGTCCAACGAACCGCGAACGATGTGGTAACGCACACCAGGCAGGTCCTTTACACGACCACCGCGGATCAGCACAACCGAGTGCTCCTGCAGGTTGTGCCCCTCACCGCCGATGTAACTGATGACCTCGAACCCGTTGGTCAGGCGCACCTTGGCAACTTTACGAAGCGCCGAGTTCGGCTTCTTCGGAGTCGTCGTGTAGACACGAGTGCACACACCGCGCCGCTGCGGACTGGTCTCGAGCGCCGGGCTCTTGCTTTTCGTGACGGCGGATTCACGTCCGTTACGCACGAGCTGATTAATGGTAGGCATTCTGTATTCCCTTGTATGACACCAGCAGACCGGTTTGCAGCTTTCGCATCTCAATCCAGACGACGTCCGGACAGTTTCTTGCGATACCTGCATGGCCAACCTGCCAGCCCCGGCGATCGATTGCGCCGGCCAAAATTCGGAAAGCTTTCTAGTATAGGTGGAAGAAAGCTTTCTCGCAAGTAGATATTAATTTAAACGCACATCCGCTGGACATCGTGCGGAGCTGCCAAACGGTCGCTCCGCACGAAATCATCAGGATTCGGAGCCGGTTGCCCCCTCTTCGGAAGCGGCCTCCTCGGTCTCAGGCATCGGAGCAAACAGAGCTTCGGCTTCAGCAGCAGCCAGCGCCTTTTGCTCTTCAGCCTCGAGCTGTTCCTTGACACGCCGTGCCCGATGAAACGCCAGGCCCGTACCTGCAGGAATCAGTCGACCAACAATGACGTTCTCTTTCAGACCGCGCAGATCATCGCGCTTACCCATGATGGCAGCTTCGGTCAGCACGCGGGTTGTCTCCTGGAAAGAAGCTGCGGAGATGAACGAATCGGTGGACAACGACGCCTTCGTGATACCGAGAAGCAGGTTGATGTAGCTTGCCTCACGCTTGCCGGATTCGCGCATTTTGTCGTTCTGGTCCAGCAATTCCGAACGCTCCACCTGTTCGCCGGTGATGAACGCGGTCTCACCCGGATCGCTGATCTGCACACGTCGCAGCATCTGGCGAACGATGACCTCAATGTGCTTATCGTTGATCTTCACGCCCTGCAGACGATAGACATCCTGAACCTCATCGACGATGTATCGGGCCAGGGCCTCGATACCAAGCAGACGCAGGATGTCGTGCGGATCGGCCGGACCGTCAACAATCATTTCACCCTTGTTGACCACCTGGCCATCGTGCACCAGCACGTTCTTGTCCTTCGGAATCAGGAACTCGTGGGCATTGCCATCAAGGTCGGTAATGACCAGACGCTGCTTGCCCTTGGTGT
>JAURMJ010000249.1 GCA_030830765.1 Quisquiliibacterium sp. | reverse complement strand
GCATCCATCAACCCTTCAGTATCGGCGCACGCAGAGCACCGCCAGCTTGTGCCACCCGACACGGAACCCGGATCGCAGCCTTTGCCGGGATCGACCACCGAAATGGCAATCGAAACAAGCAGGCGCCGGGAACAACTGGCGAGGCGACTGCCGGATCTCGCCGTGAACCGACGTGCCGAGCATCCGCTCGCACAGCTGGAGCACTACTTGCTCGATGCACCGCTGCGCAAGCTGATCGTTGCCGAGAGCGCTGGGCGTCGCGAAACACTGGTACAGCTTTTCAACGAACATCGATTGCTCGGCGATGGCGGCGCAGGACTGCCTCAGCTCGATTGCTGGGAAGCCTTTGAATCGTCGGATCATGAAGTTGCGCTGGGTATCGCTCCCTTGCATGACGGCTTTGAACTGCCAGAAAACGGGATGGCCGTTATCACCGAGGCCGAGCTCTTTGCCGGCGTCGTTCGTCGAAGCAGCCGTGGAAGGCGTGAATCGCAAACCAATGTCGATGCAATCATCCGTGACCTGTCGGAACTGAAGGTCGGTGACCCGGTTGTGCACGCGCAGCACGGCATCGGACGCTATGAGGGTCTGCTATCGCTGGATCTGGGGGACGGCGAGACCGAGTTTTTACATCTGACCTACGCAAGCGGGGCAACACTCTATGTCCCGGTCTCGCAGCTGCATGTGATCAGTCGATACAGTGGCGCGAACCCTGAGAATGCCCCGTTGCATCAACTCGGTTCAGGGCAGTGGGAGAAGGCGCGTCGCAAAGCCGCCCAACAGGCCCGCGACACGGCGGCTGAGCTGCTGAATCTTTATGCTCGCCGCGCAGCTCGCCAAGGACATCAGTTCAAATTTGAAGCGCATGATTACGAGGCTTTTGCCGAAGGGTTTGGCTTCGAAGAGACCCCGGATCAGCTTGCCGCCATTCATGCAGTCGTCCAGGACATGATCTCCGGCCGCCCCATGGATCGACTGGTCTGCGGCGATGTCGGCTTTGGCAAGACTGAAGTGGCGCTGCGTGCAGCCTTTGTGGCGATTGCGGACGGCAAACAGGTTGCGGTGCTCACCCCGACCACGCTGCTGGCAGAACAGCACATGCAAACCTTCTCAGATCGCTTCGCCAATCTGCCGGTCAGGCTGGCGGAGCTCTCGCGATTCCGATCTACCAAGGAAATCCGGGCCGCCATTGAAGGGATCAATGAGGGCAAGATCGACATCGTAATCGGCACCCACAAGTTGCTTTCTGCGGATGTAGGGTTCTCCCGCCTTGGACTCGTCATCATCGATGAAGAACATCGCTTCGGCGTCCGTCAGAAAGAGGCTCTGAAAAATCTGCGCGCCGAGGTTGATGTGCTGACTCTCACAGCAACGCCGATTCCTCGAACGCTAGCCATGAGTCTGGAGGGCATTCGGGATTTTTCAGTCATCGCAACCGCTCCGCAAAGACGGTTGGCAATCAAAACCTTTGTCCGTCGCGAATCCGAGAGCACGATTCGTGAGGCGCTGCTGCGCGAAATTAAGCGTGGTGGCCAGGCTTACTTTCTGCACAACGAAGTCGAGACCATCGAAAACCGTCGGCAATCGCTTGAAAAGCTGGTTCCGGAAGCAAGAGTTGCTGTCGCGCACGGCCAGATGCCAGAGCGAGAGCTCGAGCGCGTGATGCGAGACTTCCATCAACAGCGCTTTAACGTGCTGCTGTGCACAACAATCATCGAGACTGGCATTGATGTGCCCTCAGCCAACACGATTGTGATGCACCGGGCTGACCGCTTCGGCCTGGCCCAACTCCATCAACTGCGTGGCCGGGTTGGGCGCTCTCATCACCAGGCCTACGCCTATCTGTTGATTCCGGACGAGACGGCGATCACCAAGGATGCCACCAAGCGACTGGAAGCCATCCAGATGATGGAGGAGCTGGGTTCCGGGTTCTACCTGGCCATGCATGACCTGGAGATCCGTGGCGCCGGCGAAGTACTTGGCGACTCGCAGTCCGGCGGGATGCAGGAAGTTGGCTTTACGCTGTACAACGAAATGCTCGACCAGGCTGTCAGCGCGCTGAAGGCGGGACGTGAGCCGGACCTGAGCGCTCCACTGTCGGTCACGACCGAGATCAACCTGCATCTGCCAGCGCTGCTGCCTGCAGACTACTGCGCTGATGTTCACGAGCGACTGACACTCTACAAACGTCTGGCCAACTGCTCATCACTGGATGAACTGACCGTCATGCAGGAGGAACTGATTGACCGCTTCGGCAAGATGACTGATCCGGCCCGGGCGTTGATCGAGACCCACCGCTTGCGCCTGCTTTCGCAGCCGCTGGGCATTCAGAAGATCGATGCCGCCGGCGAGGCCATTGCGATGCAGTTTGTCGAGCGTCCGCCAATTGAACCGGAAAAGATCATCAAGCTGATTCAAAGCCGACGTGATGCACGGCTGGCCGGCCAGGATCGGCTGCGCTTTACGATCGAGACACCTGATCTGACGAGCCGGGTCCAGCGTCTTCGCGAGATACTGAAGGCACTTTCATGAACCCACCCCTGCCCTCCACCAAGATCGGAGCAGACCTATGAACAAGGCGATTCTGTGAGCCGGCTTGTCATTCAACATCCTGCGCTGATTGATGCTGCAGTCGAGGCATTCAGTGCAGCAGTCGGTCGCCAGCCCTCGGAACACCGCGCAGGCGCGCTGGCAGCGTGGACGGATGTGACGCTCGCGTCCAACGAGGTGACTCGCCTCGCAGAGCGGTTCGCGGTGGACGCCGAAATTGTCCCTGCGCGTGCCAGCCTGTCGGACTACAAACTGATCGCGTTCGATATGGATTCGACCTTGATCACCATCGAATGCGTTGATGAAATCGCAGATTACGCAGGACGCAAGGCCGAGGTGGCAGCGATTACCGAGGCAGCGATGCGTGGTGAAATCGCCGACTACAACGAAAGTCTCAGGCGCCGTGTTGCCTTGCTCGAAGGCCTGCCGCAGGAGGTTCTACAGCGCGTCTACGACGAACGGATCGATTTATCTCCGGGGACGGAGCGGCTGCTGGCCGCCTGTAAGCAGGCGGGCCTGCAGTCCCTTGTTGTGTCGGGTGGCTTCACCTTCTTCACCGACCGCCTGCGTGAGCGCCTTGGCCTTGACTATTCCCGGGCCAATACGCTGGAGATTGCCGATGGCAGGCTGACTGGCCGCCTGGTCGGCGAGATCGTCAATGCCGATGTCAAAAAACAGACCGTTGAGCAGACTTGCGCCCGAATCGGATGCTCTCCGTCGCAGGCAATCGTTGTCGGAGATGGTGCAAACGACCTGAAGATGATGTCCATCGCAGGCATCTCCGTCGCCTACCGGGCAAAGCCGATTGTGCGCTCGGAAACCACGCATGGCATCACACACTGCGGCCTGGATGCAATCCTTGGATTCTTCGCCGAATCCCCCTCCAGTCAGGGGACCGGCCAAGCCCCTTCGGTCGATTCAGGACCTGGTAAGGCGCGATGAGCCCTGCCCTGCTGAGTGCTCTTGGAGGTCTTTGCGCACTGGCACTGGGGATCGGCATTGGTCGATTCGCCTATACCCCCTTGCTGCCGTTCATGCGGGCGGAACTGGACCTGTCGATCGAGACCGCCGGATATATTGCGTCGGCGAATTTTGCAGGCTATTTGTTCGGCGCATTAATCGCCATCGGGGTCCCGCTTGTAAAACGTCGACTGGCTTTCATCTGCGCAATCCTGGGCAGTGCACTCACCACGTGGCTGATGGCTTTGCCCGGTCACGAATTGATGTTTGCAGCGATCCGCTTTGTGTCCGGGTTCGCCAGTGCCTTTGTACTGATCCACGGCTCGGCGATCGTGCTGGATCGCCTTGCCCTTGAGCAGCGCCCTGGGCTGTCCGGCTTGCTGTACGCCGGCGTCGGATCCGGCATCGCCGCATCCGCTGTCATCGTCGCTCTGTGTTCCGCGCTGGGTGCAGGCAGTACCCAGCTTTGGATGGCGCTTGGGCTGGCCTGCCTGATCCTGGCGCCACTCGCACTGGGTCTGCGTGATCCGGCCGCAAACCCCGAGGCATCTCTGCTACCCAACCAGGCTGTGCCTGCGCGATCATCAAGCTTGACGCATCCTTCCAACCTACCCGGATCCGGTGTAACGCTGGCCGCCCGAGGGGTCGCGCAGCAAGTCGCCGCTTCGCGTGATCATGCTGACATCGCCAAGCCCGCTGCCGAGGTGCTGCGCAAACGTGCCTTGAACTGGTTGATACTGGCCTATGGCTGCCTGGGTTTCGGTTATGTGATCACTGCAACCTTCATCGTTGTGATCGTGCGCGCGCAACCGCAATGGCAGGCCTGGGAGATGCTGGTCTGGCTGATCGTCGGGCTGACTGCTGCCCCCTCAAACTGGTTGTGGCTGCGGGTGACTCAACGTTACGGCCCGTGGCGGGCAATGATTGCGGCCTATCTGCTTGAAGCAGCGGGGGTCGCAGCGGCCGTCTCCGGGCAGTCGTTTCTGATGGTCTTGCTGGGGGCTGCCCTGCTTGGCGGCACGTTCATGGGTATTACAGCGCTC
>JAURMJ010000248.1 GCA_030830765.1 Quisquiliibacterium sp. | reverse complement strand
CTGGGCGGCGGCATCTTCACCAAGGGTGCGGACGTCGGTGCTGACCTGGTTGGCAAGGTTGAGGCCGGCATTCCAGAAGATGACCCGCGTAACCCCGCAGTGATCGCAGATAACGTCGGTGACAACGTTGGTGACTGCGCAGGCATGGCCGCTGACCTGTTCGAGACCTATGCCGTCACGCTGATCGCGACGATGCTGCTCGGCGCGCTGATGGTCACCGGAGCAACGAGCCAGGCAGCGCTCTACCCGCTGGTGCTGGGTGGATTCTCAATCATTGCCTCCGTGATCGGTGCGATGTTCGTCAAGGCAAGTCCTGGCGGCAAGATCATGAACGCGCTTTACAAAGGCCTGATTGTGGCCGGTGTCCTGGCAACAATCGTTGCCTGGCCGCTGACCAACTGGGTGTTCGGCGACGCTGATCTGTCCAGCTCCGGCCTGTCGACGACGAACCTCTGGCTTTGCGTCGTTGTCGGCATGGTGCTGACCGGTCTGATGGTCTGGATTACCGAGTACTACACAGCAACCGAGTTCAAGCCGGTGCGTTACGTGGCACAGGCCTCGACGACTGGTCACGCCACCAACATCATCGCCGGCATCGCTGTGTCGATGAAATCAACCGCCTGGCCGGTGCTGATGGTCTGCCTGGCGATTCTGGCTTCTTACCAGCTGGGCGGTTTGTACGGAATCGCGGTCTCTGCAACCTCGATGCTGTCGATGGCCGGCATCGTCGTCGCACTCGACGCCTACGGTCCGATCACCGACAACGCGGGCGGGATTGCCGAAATGGCTGAGATGCCCGAGTCGGTTCGCGCGATCACCGATCCGCTGGACGCGGTCGGCAATACCACCAAGGCGGTCACCAAAGGCTACGCAATCGGTTCGGCCGGACTGGCTGCACTTGTGCTGTTTGCCGATTACACGCACGGACTCGAGTCGGTCGGTCTGCCTTCGAAGTTCGACCTGTCTGACCATATGGTCATCGTCGGCCTGTTCATCGGCGGCCTGATCCCGTTCCTGTTCGGAGCAATGGCGATGGAAGCAGTCGGCCGCTCGGCCGGTGCAGTCGTCGAAGAAGTGCGTCGCCAGTTCCGCGAGATCAAAGGCATCATGGAAGGGACGGCCAAGCCCGACTACTCGAAGGCCGTCGACCTGCTGACCAGCGCCGCGATCAAGGAAATGATGATTCCTTCGCTGCTGCCAGTCGCAGTGCCCGTCCTGGTTGGTCTGATCCTGGGCCCGGTGGCACTGGGCGGCGTCCTGATGGGGACCATTGTGACCGGTCTTTTTGTCGCGATCTCAATGTGCACCGGCGGCGGTGCCTGGGACAACGCCAAGAAGTACATCGAGGAAGGCAACCACGGCGGCAAGGGTTCGGAAGCGCACAAGGCTGCTGTGACCGGCGACACGGTTGGCGACCCTTACAAGGACACCGCTGGCCCTGCCGTCAACCCGCTGATCAAGATCATCAACATCGTTGCACTGCTGATCGTGCCGCTGATGGGTGTGGTCCACGGTGGCAAGCCGGGCGCACCGGCCAAGCATGGCCTGACTGAACCGGCTGCAGTGGTCGCCTCGGCTGGACAGATCTCGGCGCCCGTCCAGGCTCCGAAGGCTGCACTCAAGCAGTAAGCCCAAGCTGATGCTTCGCCGGGACGATGTTTCTGTCCCGGTTGCAAGGGCGCCGCAAGGCGCCCTTCTTCTTTGCCGACGCGCCAAGTCTCTATACTTCAGTCAATTATTCTGAAAGGAGTTTCTGATGCAGTTCGAAGGCAATGTTGTCTTAGTGACCGGAGGAGCCTCTGGTCTGGGCGGATCGACCGCACGCTCAATCATCGAGGCAGGCGGCAAGGTCATGATCGCCGACGTCAACGTCAGCCTCGGCGAAGCATACGCAAAGGAACTGGGTGCCAACGCCAGTTTCATCAAATGCGACGTGACCTCGGAAGCGGAAGGCAAGGCGGCGGTCGATGCAGCCTGCGCGATGGGAACCCTGGTGGGACTCATCAATTGCGCCGGCATCGGCACTCCGAACAAGACGGTTGGCCGCGACGGTCCACACCCGCTGGATGCGTTCATGCGCGTGATCAACATCAATCTGATCGGTACGTTCAACATGATCAGATTGGCAGCTGCGGCCATGTGCAGTAACACGCCCAATGCCGAGGGCGAACGTGGCGTCATCATCAACACCGCATCAGTTGCTGCCTTTGATGGGCAGATTGGTCAGGCGGCCTACTCGGCATCCAAAGGTGGGATCGTCGGGATGACGCTGCCGATTGCGCGTGATCTGGCCCGTGAAGGCATCCGTGTCATGACAATCGCACCCGGTCTGTTTCTGACGCCGCTACTCCAGGGACTTCCGCCTGCCGCCCAGGATTCGCTTGGCAAGCAGGTACCGTTTCCCCCAAGGCTCGGCCGCCCGAACGAGTACGCCCTGCTGGTCGGTCAGATCTTTGCAAACACGATGCTCAATGGAGAAACCATCCGGCTCGATGGCGCAATCCGCATGGCACCCAAATGAGCCATCGCTGAGCCCTCCAACGCGAACACCCCTGATCAGATCCAGCGGAGTCATTCAGCATGGAACGCAGAGTCCTCAGAGGCGGCAAGCTGATTGCTGCCTCCTATGACGAACGCGAGAAGCACTTGCGTATCGAGTTCCAGGATGGCTCCGCCCGCCTGTTCAAAGGGGTTCCTGGAGAGGTCTGGCGCCGCCTGACCAGCGCGCCAAACCCTGGAAGCTACTTTGAGGACCGGATCGCGGACGAATACCCGAATGCTCCCGCCGGCTCGGACAATTCCGACACGGCGCGGGCAAAACTCGACGCGTTATTTGGCGGCGCATCAGACCCGTCTGGGAGTTGACCATCCCTGTGCCCGGGGCCCGGTCCTTACCAATCCGCTCCTTCGACATCTACTGTCAGGTGGTCGACAACCTGGGTGATGCCGGTGTCGCCTGGCGCCTGGCCCGACAGCTGGCCTCGCAGTTCAGCGCACAGGTACGATTCTGGATCGATCAACCCCAGACCCTGGCCCGGATTGCCCCCGGCGCCGCACCGGGCGTCCGACTGCATGAGGTCCAGATCTTTCACTGGGATGCTGGTACATCTCCCGTCGACTGTGCTCAGGTCGTGATCTCTGCCTTTGGTTGTCATTTGCCTGCGACGGTACGCAAATCAATCGGCGCAGAACACCCGCCGATCTGGATCAATCTTGAATACCTGAGTGCCGAAGACTGGATCGACGGCTGCCACGGGCTGGCCTCGCGCAAGCCGGGCGACGCCGCGATCGAGTACTTCTACTACCCCGGATTTACCGAGCGCAGTGGCGGGTTGATTCGCGAACAGTCGCTGTTCGATCAACGCGATGCCTTCCTTCAGGGACAGTTGGCACTTCCATGGCTGCGCGAGCAGGGCATTGACGCACGCCCAGCCGAAACCCGGATATCGCTGTTCTGCTATCCGCAAGCGCCTGCGCTGGAACTGTTTGTGCAGCTCGAGCAAGCGACACAGCCAATCCATCTGCTGATTCCGGAGGCAGTCGCTGACGAGCATGTTCAGGCTTTTCTCGGGGAGCAGCTTCAGACCGGTCAGTCGAGACTGCGAGGCAATCTGCGCATCGAGCGCATCCCGATGCTCGAGCAATCGCAGTACGATCGGGTGCTGTGGAGTTGCTCACTGAACTTCGTTCGCGGCGAAGACTCCTGGATCCGTGCCGTGTGGTCAGGAATTCCCTTCGTCTGGCAGCCCTATCGTCAGGCTGCAGATCTGCACCGGGTCAAGCTCGACGCTTTTCTCAACCGCTTAAAGACGCTGGCAAGCAGTGCTGATCAGGCCGATCAGACGGCTCTGTTCGCGACCGCTGCAGATCTGATGCGAGCCTGGAGCGACGCCTCAACAATGGTCGACGCGCTGCCGAGCATGCTGCGCCGACTTCCCGCGCTGGCACCGATCTACCGCAGGATCGCAGCACGCCAGGCTGAGCAAAGCGATCTGGCCCATCGCCTGTTGGGCTTTTGCGCGGCTATTGAGCACACCCGCCGAAATTCCTGAAAATGCACACGGGATAGTTGAAAAACTGCGTTGACGCTATAATTGACGGTTTATCCGCGTAAATTCGCGATAGCTGAAACAGGAAATTCCAGATGAAGACCGCCCAGGAACTGCGCACTGGCAACGTCGTGATGATCGGCAAGGATCCGATGGTCGTGCTCAAGGCCGAGTACAACAAGTCCGGCCGTAATGCCGCCGTCGTCAAGATGAAGCTGAAGAACCTTCTGAATGCCTCGGGCACGGAAACTGTCTACAAGGCCGACGAGAAATTCGACGTTCTGGTCCTGGACAAGAAGGAAGTCACTTACTCGTACTTTGCCGATCCGATGTACGTGTTCATGGACGCCGAGTACAACCAGTACGAAGTCGAAGCCGACTCAATGGGCGACGCGCTGAACTACATCGATGATGGCATGACATGCGAAGTCACCTTCTACGAAGGACGCGCGCTGTCGGTCGAACTGCCCACCAGCCTGGTGCGTGAAGTTGAGTACACCGAGCCGGCGGTCAAGGGTGACACCTCGGGTAAGGTCATGAAACCGGCCAGAATCAAACCCACGGGCTTTGAGCTTGCGGTCCCCGCCTTTGTCGAAATCGGCGACAAGATTGAAATCGACACGCGGACTGCTGAGTACCGCAACCGCGTCAAAGGCTGACTTTGAAAGGCCTGGCATCGCGCCAGGCTCTTCCGATCAGTGCAGGGGCCTGGCCGCAAGCCGGGCCCTTTGTCCGTCTGAAACCTGACCATCTTGCAGGTTGGGCATCGCGAACCGAAGTCCTCGACCAATCCCTGAAAGCTCAGTGCAAAGTCGGGTCGCCGCAACTGCTAGGGGCGGACTGTCGCGCCCAGCGTCTCAATTTCCTGTCTGGCGACCAACCTGAGCACCGTGCTGCGCAGCGATTGCACCGACGCTGGTTTGACCAGATAGCTGTCGCAGCCTGCTAATGCGCCCCGCGCAAGATCCAGCGCAGAGGAACGCCCGCTGAGAATGACGACTGGCGTGTCCCGAAGCGTTTTATCGCGCTTGATCCACCGGGTCAGAGAGAATCCGTTCTCCTGCGGCATCACGACATCGACGATGACCAGCTCGTAGCGTCGGGCTTCCAGCGCCCGTCGCGCCAGCGCTGCGCTCCCGACACCATGGCTGTCGATGCCCATCCGCTGCAGTGCAAGGGCCAGATTACTGCGGACCGTTGCACTGTCATCGACCAGCAGAACACGACGTCGGCGCGGAGAATCTGACTGATCGTGCACGAGCCGCGGGCCAGCAGGTTCGGGTGACCTTGGCCGCGCAAGCAGGAAAGACTCGACAAAGCGGTTCAGGGTTTCAAGCAAGTGCATAGTGAACGACTGCTTGAGCAGATCATCGCGCCCGCGCACGTCATCGTCACGCCGACCGATCTTCACCACCACGCCAACCTCCGGCAGATGCTGCAGAGCCGAGGCGATCTGCGGGCCGCCTGAAACAGTCATGTCCACCAGCGCGATATCAAACTCACCTGGCAAACGGGAATCGGCCAGCACATAGCGATAGCGGTTTTGCTGCGAATGATTCAGCACGATCAGCATCAGCCGACGAAAACGCTCAGCCAGCCCAAAACTGGCGACCCGATACAAAGGTCGCGGTTCAGCTAAAGGCAAAGCGCGTTTCGGTGTTGAATGTGCGCGCAGCATCAAGCACGTCTCCGGCGATTTACGCCCTGTAATCTCGGTGGCAAAGACCCTGGCCGATGGCCAACAAAAGCCACTAAGGACAATCAAGACCCTGCCGAATATTACCGCAGGCAAATGGTCCTGAGAACAGAAATCTTATTGTTTTCTGAAACTTACGAGATTTATCTCGTGCCAGTTCTTGAAAATTCGAGGGCGCGGCTCAGACTCAACCCGATTCAGCAGGACTGGCGCTGATCACCTGAAGTTCGTTATCTCGCGCAAAGCCGACGAGGAAGTGGTAAGCCATCGGTTCGAGACCATGGATCCGTGCGTCGACCTGAACACATCGCAGACCATCATGCAGACCGGGAGCCACATAAGGCGAATACCCGAGGTGGCTCTGGGAATGTGCGGCACCTGGTCTGAAGGATGACATCACCCCGCACAGTCGCTCAGCCCAGTCACTCGGGCGAAACTGCCGTCCGTCACGGGTGACTCCGAGAATCACGAAGGACTGTGGCGCCGGGGTGTCGATCATCGAGGTCTGGATTCCATCGCAGGATGCGGACAACGCGCCGCCTCTTCGCCCGCAGGAGGGATCGATTATAAGTCGCCTCCCAGCACACTCTCAGGCCGACGCGTTCCAGCAGAGCGGCGTTTCACATACAATCAAGGCTGACCCGTACTGCGCCTTTTAGGCAAACTGCGAGTCGCGACGGCGCGGAAAACCCACTGCGTCGCGCCGAGCAACGGCGGCGTTTGCCGCCGTTTTTCGTTTTTCGAACGACCCCCTGGTGCCGATCAGACTATTGAGCCCAGATGATCGGCCAACGATTTCGCTGCGGAGATTTCGATGAGCATGCCCTCGCCCCTGATGAGCACTTATATGCAGCAGCCAGTCGTGTTCACACACGGTGACGGCGTCTGGCTGTTTGACTCGGATGGCAAACGTTATCTGGACTGCCTGTCAGGCATTGCGGTCAATACGCTTGGGCACAACCACCCCAAGTTGGTGGCAGCCTTGCGCGAGCAGATCGGTCGGGTGATTCACGTCTCCAACCTGTTCGAACATCCGCTGCGCAACGAACTGGCGAACCTGCTGCTCGAACGCAGCGGCATGACCAATGTGTTCTTTTGCAACTCGGGGCTCGAGGCTAACGAGGCTGCGATCAAGATCGCGCGTAAATACGGGCATGACCGTGGCATCGACCGGCCCGAAATCATCGTCTATGACAAATCCTTCCATGGCCGCTCTCTGGCCACGCTTTCGGCAACCGGCAATGCAAAGGTTCAGAAAGGCTTTGAGCCGCTGGTCGAAGGCTTTGTGCATATCCCGCTGAACGATCTGGACGCATTGCGCAAGACGATCGCGCAGCGACCCAATGTCGTCGCGATCTTCATCGAGGCGATCCAGGGTGAGGGTGGCATTCAGCCGGCGCAACTCGAGTACCTTCGCGAAGCGCGCGCGCTTTGCGATGAAAAGGGTCTGCTGCTGATGATCGACGAGGTGCAGTGTGGCATGGGTCGCACAGGCAAGTGGTTCGCGCACCAGTGGGCCGGGATCAAGCCCGATGTCATGCCGCTGGCCAAGGGTCTGGGTTCGGGCATACCGATCGGCGCCGTGGTTGCCGATGGCCAGGCGGCGCGCACCCTGACCCCGGGCACCCATGGCACAACCTTCGGTGGCAATCCGCTTGCAATGCGTGCTGGCAGCACCACGATCCGCACGATGGAGGAGGATGGACTGATGGCCAACGCCGCGGAGGTCGGCAAGTATCTTGTCGATGCGCTGGCTCGCGAAATCGGCACGCTGCCTGGCGTCGTCGACATTCGCGGGAAGGGGCTGATGCTGGGTATCGAGCTTGATCGTCCGTGTTCAGGAATGGTCGAAAAATGTCTTGAGCAAGGCGTGATCTTGAATGTCACCGCCGATACCGTAATTCGCCTGCTTCCTCCGCTGGTCTTCACGAGAGACCACGCCGACCTGCTGATCGACCGGCTAGTGCCGCTGGTCCGAGACCTGCTGGCGCAACCGAAAGCATCCTGAACCGGGAGAAACGCGATGACCATACCGCCTAGGCACCTGTTGCAACTGAATGACCTGACGCGCGAGGACATCGCCTACCTGTTCGAGCGCACCCGGATCATCAAGGATCGGTACAAGCGCTACGAGCGCTATCACCCGCTGGCAGACCGTACGTTGGTCATGATTTTCGAGAAGGCCAGCACGCGCACTCGGCTGTCCTTTGAAGCCGGCATGCAGCAGCTTGGCGGTGCGGCGATCTACATGAATACCCGCGATTCCCAGCTGGGCCGTGGCGAACCGGTCGAGGACGCAGCCCAGGTGATCTCGCGGATGTGCGACATCGTGATGATCCGCACCTTCGAGCAGGAGATCATCGAGCGATTTGCCGCGCACTCGCGTGTCCCAGTAATCAACGGCCTGACCAACGAGTACCACCCGTGCCAGATTCTGGCTGACATCTTCACGTATGTGGAGCACCGCGGCTCGATCGAAGGTCGCACGGTGGCCTGGATCGGCGATTCAAACAATGTTTGC
This sequence comes from Quisquiliibacterium sp., assembly GCA_030830765.1. Classification (GTDB taxonomy): domain Bacteria; phylum Pseudomonadota; class Gammaproteobacteria; order Burkholderiales; family Burkholderiaceae_E; genus Quisquiliibacterium. The sequence goes on along the minus strand of JAURMJ010000248.1, from coordinate 10,813 downwards.
AACACTTGGCTGCAGGCGGCCGAACTGCTTGATTTCAAGGTCCACGTCTCGACCCCGCCCGGCTATGAAGTCGAGCCGGAACGTGCAAATCTGACCGGCACCGATCATTTCGAGCAGTTTCCAGATCCTCATGAAGCGTGTCGCACAGCGCATCTGGTCACCACTGATGTCTGGACCAGCATGGGTTTTGAAGCCGAGGACGCCGAGCGCCGCGCCGCCTTTGCCGACTGGCAGGTCGATACGCCGATGATGAAGATGGCCGCCTCAGAGGCGGTTTTCATGCATTGCCTGCCAGCGCATCGGGGCGAAGAGGTTGAGGCCGCAGTCATCGACGGACCTCAATCGGTCGTCTGGGACGAGGCCGAGAACCGACTGCATGTGCAAAAAGCCCTGATGGAATTCCTTCTGCTGGGCCGGATCGAATAACCACATTTAGCGGACTCTACCAATGCTCAATTCCATCCGAGGCACCCGCGGCATGGCCGCGGCCCCCCATGCGCTGGCCTCGCAGGCAGCACTTGCTGTGATGCGCGATGGCGGCAATGCGATCGAGGCGATGATTGCTGCAGCCGCCACGATCGCGGTCGTCTATCCGCACATGAATTCGATCGGTGGCGACTCGTTCTGGCTGATCCGCGTGCCCGGTCAGGCTGTTCGCGGTCTGGATGCCTGTGGTGCGGCAGCATTGGCTGCAGACAGGCAGTGGTACGCAGACCGCGGTATCGAAACTGCAATCCCGTTTCGCGGCGGCGTTGCGGCCAATACGGTGGCTGGCACCATTTCAGGATGGGATGCCGCCTTCGCGCTGAGCCAACAGATCGGCGGGCGGCTGCCACTGACGCGTCTGCTGGCTGATGCCATTCACTATGCGCGCGACGGCTCTCCAGTGACGCGCAGTCAGCACCTGAATACGCTTGGCAAGCGCGATGAGCTACAGAACGTGCCAGGTTTTGCCGGGCTGTTCCTGCCATCAGGCGAGGTTCCTCAAGTTGGCGCGCGCTTCATGCAGCCAGCACTGGCTGCCACGCTGGAGCGACTTGCCCATGCCGGGCTCGATGACTTCTATCGAGGCGATATTGCACGCAGTCATGTGGCCGCGTTGCAAAAGGCCGGCAGCCCGGTTGCTCTTGAAGACCTGCTTGCTCACCGGGCCCAATGGCGGGAGCCTTTGAAGCTGGCTCACAGTCTTGGCACGGTCTACAACATGCCACCGCCGACCCAGGGCGCGGTCTCGCTGATGATTCTCGGAATTCTCGACAGGATGGGCCTTCAATCGATGGATCCGCTTGGTGCAGACTTTGTCCATTCAGCGGTGGAAGCGACCAAGCAGGCTTTCAGAATTCGCGATCGTCACATCACAGATCCGGCTTATATGAGCGTCGACCCACAGGAATTTCTGCGGCCCGATGCACTGGACAAAATGTGCGCCGCGATCGATCCCGAGCGCGCAGCCCCATGGGGTCAAGGCAAGGGTCCTGCCGACACGATCTGGATGGGGGTCATCGATGGCAACGGTCTGGCAGTCTCATTCATCCAGTCCGTTTATCACGAGTTCGGCTCCGGTGTGGTCGTTGAGGACACCGGAGTCGCGTGGCAGAACCGTGGTTGCAGCTTTTCACTGTCGCCCGATGCGCTGAACTTTCTGCAACCTGGCCGCAAGCCCTTTCATACCCTGAACCCGGCCATGGCCGAATTCTCCGATGGACGGGTCATGGTGTACGGCAATATGGGAGGCGACGGTCAGCCGCAAAGCCAGAGTGCCGTGTTTTCGCGCACGGCGAACTTCGGCATGGATCCACAGGCGGCAATCACAGCACCGCGCTGGCTGCTCGGACGCACCTGGGGGCGACCCAGCGACACACTGAAGCTGGAATCCCGGTTTGCACCCGACGTTGTCGAGACGCTGCGAAAACGCGGCCATGACGTTGAGCTGATGCCTGAGTTCGACGAGGCCATGGGTCACGCCCAGGCGATCATTCTGAAGCCGAACGGCGTCATGGAGGGTGGTGCAGACCCTCGTGGAGACGGTGTCGTGGCCGCATTCTGATCGAGAAGCCGGTCAAAAAGCGCGACAACCAGACAAATCTGCTGACCCGCCCGGTTTCCTCCGGGCGAGTCCCTGGGATCAACCGAGCAATCGCCCGAAGAACGGGTACTGAGGATCGCTGTAACCCGGCGTGGAAGGATGACCTGGTGCGACGAGTGAATCGATCAGCGCCTCATCTTCCGCGGACCATTCAAACTCAAGCGCGCCGAAGTAATCATCCCACTGGGCTGGTGTGCGCGGTCCGGCGATCACCGAACTGATCAGTCGGTTGGCCAGCAGCCAGGCAACGGCGAACTGGACCGGCGTTGTCCCTCGTGCGCTGGCATGCTCCTGCAGCGTTTGCGCAATATGCAGCGATTCCTGGCGCCACTCGGTCTGCATGATCCTGCGCTCGGCGCGCGCTGCACGGCTGCCTTCGACCGGCGCGGAACCGGGCTGATATTTCCCGGTCAGCACGCCGCGTGCGATCGGGCTGTAGGGAGTGACTCCAAGCCCATAATGCGCACAGGCCGGCAGCACCTCGACCTCGGGCATCCGGTTCAGCAGGTTGTAGTACGGCTGACAGACCGCCGGCCGTGGCATGCCCATCGCGTCACACAGTCTCACCACCTCCGAAATGCGCCAGCCACGGAAATTCGAAAGTCCAAGGTAGCGGATTTTCCCTGCACGGATCAAATCCTGGAAGGTGTACAACGCTTCGGACAGATTCACATCTTCGAAGTCGCGGTGCATGTAATAGATGTCGATGTAGTCGGTACCAAGACGCTTCAAGCTCGCCTCGACCTCTTCGACCAGCCATTTGCGTGAATAACCAGACTGATTAGGCTCAGACGACATCTTGTTGCCGCCCTTGGTTGCAAGCACCCAGCGATCACGGTCGGCGGCCAGCAACGGAGCAAGCATCTTTTCCGATGCACCCGCGGTGTAGACATCGGCTGTATCAACAAAATTAACGCCATGCTCGCGCGCCCGCGCGATCATCGAAGCGGCCTCGGTGGCCTCGGTCTGATCGCCGAACATCATCGTGCCCAGACACAGTTCGGAAACCTGCAGATTGGTGCTGCCCAGCCGGCGATATTTCATGGTCGATGCCTCATGCGCAAATGATCGGAAACGATAGCAGAGCGCAAACCTCAGAGCCCTCTGATGGCATCGACTTGTTGTATTTCCTGGAAATGGAGCGAAAACGGCCCGCCGATCAGGGCGGGCCGTGCAGATATCAGTGCGCTGAGCCTTAATGAAGTGCGGCTTGCGCAGACGCGACGCAGCGCCGCGGGCACCAAGCCGGCACTCAGCGGTACTCGCGCATCCGCTCCGACAGGCGCTTACGGGCGCGATGCAACCTTACCCAGCAGTTGGCTTCAGTGATCTTCAGGCGCGCGCACACTTCTTCCGTTGAAAGTCCTTCCACCACCTGCAGCATGAAAACCTCACGCAGCGACTTGGGCAGCAGTTCGACCTGTCGGATGAGTTCCTCATGCATGCGCCGCTGCGCAACCGCAGTGGCCGGGTCATGCTGATCGGAAACCTCCATCGCAGCAGCCTGCATTTCGATCGATTCGCTGACCGCATCATCCTGATCCAGACCCTGCAACTGCCGCACATAGCGAGTCTCACGACGGAACAGATCCTGGATCTTGTGATTCAGGATACCGATCAGCCAGGTCCGGAAAGCCGAACGCCCTTTGAAACTCTCGCGACTGGCAAGAGCGGCAACAAGCGCATCCTGCACGGCGTCCTCGGCCAGGTTCTCATCGCGGATCTTGCGGCGCGCAAAACGCAGCATCGCGGCCCGATGTGCAGAAAGGTCAAAGGTAAAGCCCGACGGAAAGGAACCGACTGCCGAAGTCTGAAGAGCAGCTGCTGACATGAGCATGACCCCTTGGATGAAACAAAAGAAGGCGAAACAATTTGATGACGTGAAGTCTGACGGCCCGGCTTTACGGTTCCATCACGTAAAGATCACGAATTCATCACGAATGGCAACGAAATGCTTTCGACCGTGTCTGAACGGAGCTGCCTTTGCTATGCTCGACGACACCATGGAACGAAACATCCTGGTCATTGAAGACCAAAAGGACATTGCCGAACTGATTGCGATGCACCTGGGCGATCTGGGCTATCGCATCGATTGCATTTCGGACGGGCTGGCGGGTCTTGAGGCGATCCGGGCACATCCTTATGACCTGATCGTCCTTGATGTCATGCTGCCCGGGCGCGACGGCCTGGAGATCCTGCGCACGATGCGCCAGGACCGTATCGAGACGCCCGTTCTAATGCTCACGGCCCGTTCCTCGGAGATAGATCGGGTGCTGGGGCTTGAACTGGGCGCCGATGATTACCTGACCAAGCCCTTCTCGATTCCGGAACTGCAGGCTCGCGTCAAGGCGATCCTGCGCCGCCTCGAGCGCCGGACAACACCGGAAGCTGAACGGCATGCCGACGAGCGTATTGTGATCGGCGAGCTCGAAATCGATGCGGCAAGTCGGGAGGCGAAGGTCTGCGGCCAACCGGTCGCACTGACTGCCAAGGAGTTCGAACTGTTGCTGCACTTTGCGCGCAACCCCGGTCGCGCATTCACACGGATGCAGTTGCTCGATGCCGTCTGGGGCACCAGTTTCGAAGGCTACGAGCACAACGTGAATACGCACATCAATCGGCTGCGCGGCAAGATCGAGATCGATCCTGCCAATCCGCGCTACGTGCTCACGGTGCGTGGTGTCGGATACAAATTCACGGATTCAAGATGAGATCCCTGCGGTTTCGCGTCCTGGCACTTGTTGCCGGATTCGGATTCGTCATGGCGGTCCTGCTCGCCGCAATCATGTTCAATTCGGTGCGCGGCTACTACATGGACCTGATCTACGAGAAGTCCACAAGCTTTGTGGACCGAATCCTGGAGGTTGAGCCCAATCTGTGGCGCAGCTATCAGGCCAACGCATCCGGTTTTGGGGAGCGGCTTCGGGAGTTCACGCTGTATTCACCGAACACCGGCCTTTATCTGCTGGACAACGAGGGTTATGTGCTGGCCTCGGCTGGAAGCAACCGCATCGATGGCGGTGCCGTCCGAGTGGACCTGGATCCGATTCGCGAAACGATGCTGCTTTCGCCGGATGCCCCGGTGGTTTCCGATGATCCGGACCGACCGGGCGAGCACTGCCTGGTCGCGGCCCGACCGGTGTTCGATGACAAGCTTCAGGTCGGCTGGCTTTACGTGGTGTCTCGGGCATCGGACCCGGACAGTGTCGCCCCGGATCTATTCAAGAGTTACGCGGTGCGCACCGCGGTCACCGTCAGCCTGACGACCCTATCGATTGGCGTGTTGCTGACCATCATGATGATTACGCTGCTCACGCGGCCATTGATCGCCCTGACCCGCGCCGTCGAGAATGTGAAAGCCTCGGATTTCAGCATTGAACTGGAGTCAAGCCGGGTTCCCTATGTCGATCGAGATGATGAAATCGGTCGCCTGAGCAGAACCTTCCGTGACACGTTCGAGCGGCTGCGAACCGAAACCCATCGGGTCCAACAAACCGATGCGCGCCGCAGGGAGATGGTGGCCAGTGTGTCGCACGATCTGCGCACACCACTGACCGCCTTGATCGGCCAGCTTGAGACGATCCGCCTGAAATCGGATGCACTGAGCAGCGAGGATCAGAAGGCCCTGTATGTACGAGCAGTTCAGAATGCCGAGCAGTTGCGCAAACTGACCGATGCGCTGGCTGAGCTGGGGCGGCTGGACAGTCCGGATTTCCAAGCCCACCCGGAGCCGATGGCGCTGGGCGAACTGGTAGATGACGTTGTTCAACGTTTTGCAACACAGGCAGCAGCAGCCAATCTCACACTTTCACTCGACTACCCGGATGGTTTACCGCTGCTTCGACTGGATGCTGCGTTGCTTGAGCGCGCACTTGCGAATCTTCTGGACAACGCGCTGCGGGTGACCCCTTCAGGCGGCAAGGTGATCGTGCAGATTGCGCAACATGGGCAAACCCTGCACATTGAGGTCAGCGATACCGGCCCAGGTGTTGCGCTGGAGGAACAGGCCCGTGTCTTTGATCGCTTCTACCAGGGCGCTCGACACCGTGACCAGCGCGGCAGCTCCGGTCTGGGCCTGGCCATTGTCAGAAGAGTTGCAGAACTCCATGGCGGTGAGGCCGGTTTGCAAAGCCAGCCGGGCAAAGGATCGACATTCTTCATCAAATTGCCGCTGGAGAGCAAAAGTTCACAAGCATCCATCGCCTGAGCAGAATATAATGGCGGGTTTACGTTAACCCGCCCCGCCCGCCTTGCGGGCCAGCCTGTGATGAGTCAAATCAAGAAAGTTGTGCTCGCCTACTCTGGCGGCCTGGACACCTCGGTCATCCTGAAGTGGCTTCAGGATGTCTACAAATGCGAGGTCATTACCTTTACTGCCGACATCGGGCAGGGTGAAGAGCTCGAGCCTGCGCGCGCCAAAGCCAAGGCTGCCGGTGTCAAGAGCATCTACATCGACGATCTGCGTGAAGAGTTCGTGCGGGATTTCGTATTCCCGATGTTCCGCGCAAATACTGTGTATGAGGGCGAGTATCTGCTGGGCACCTCGATCGCGCGTCCACTGATTGCGAAGCGTCTGGTTGAGATTGCTCGCAAGGAAAATGCTGACGCCATCTCGCATGGCGCGACCGGCAAAGGCAATGATCAGGTGCGTTTTGAGCTTGGTGCCTATGCGCTGATGCCCAACGTCAAAGTGATCGCACCATGGCGCGAGTGGGACCTGACTTCGCGTGAGCGCCTGCTGGCCTACGCAGACCTGCATGGCATCCCGGTCGACTTCAAGAAACGCAAAGGCGAATCGCCGTTCTCCATGGACGCGAACCTGCTGCATATCTCGTATGAAGGCGGCATTCTCGAGGACCCGGATGCAGCACCGCCCGAAAAAGGCATGTGGCGCCTGACGGTTTCCCCGGAAAAGGCCCCGAACAAGGCCGAGCTGGTCGAACTTGAATTCGAGCGCGGTGATCTGGTGGCGATCAACGGCACCCGCATGAAGGCGCACGAACTACTCGGCGAACTGAACCGACTGGGTGGCAAGCACGGCGTCGGTCGCCTCGATCTCGTCGAGAATCGATATGTCGGCATGAAATCGCGCGGCTGTTACGAAACTCCCGGCGGCACGATTCTCCTGCGCGCGCACCGCGCCATTGAGTCCCTGACACTGGATCGCGAGGTGGCCCATCTGAAGGATGACCTGATGCCGCGCTATGCCAGCATGATTTACAACGGCTACTGGTGGTCGCCGGAGCGCCAGGCCTTGCAGGTTCTGATTGACCATACTCAGCAGAGCGTCACCGGTACGGTCACCCTCAAGCTGTTCAAGGGCAATGTGATCGTCGTTGGCCGCAAGTCCAAGCAATCGCTGTTCGACACCAAGATCGTCACCTTTGAAGAGGACGAGGGCGCCTATAACCAGGCCGATGCCGCTGGGTTTATCAAGCTCAATGCGCTGCGCATGCGGATTGCAGCGAACAAGCAGGCTGCCTCAAAGAGTGCCGCCAAGCCTTCACGGGCTAGGACTGCGACGGCAAAGCGCTCGACCAAGCGCTGAGCCGCGATGCGGTCTGTGAGCGCTTTGGCGAAACCCGGATGCCCTTGATTGCCGTCCTGGATGCGCACCTGGCCTTCGGACATGTCGCACTTCTTGATGGCGTCGACATGGCCATCGAACGGGGTGAGCGCATCGCGCTGATCGGTCGAAATGGCACCGGAAAGTCCTCTCTGCTCAAAGGAATCGCCGGCGCACTTGCACTTGATGACGGAAAAGTCATCCGCGAGGCCGGCACCAACCTGGCGTATGTCGCGCAGGAGCCGGCGTTCGAGACGCAAGTCACTGTCTTTGATGCGGTCTCCAGTGGCCTGTCCGATGATGTAGCCACGATCGTCGAATATGAAAAACTGGCTGGTGCACTTGCGCGGCACGAAGCCGATGACAGAAGCCTGGAGCGTCTCGCGCAGCTTCAGCAGCAACTGGACGCAAGCGGCGCCTGGGCTCTCACGCACCGGATTGAACGCGTGCTCAGTCAGCTGTCGCTCGACGGCAATGCGATGGTCGATGCCTTGTCCGGTGGCACCCGCAAGCGGGTTGCGCTGGCCCGCGCGCTGGTGACTGAGCCGGATCTGCTGCTGCTTGATGAGCCGACCAACCATCTGGATATCGAATCGATTGCCTGGCTGGAGGATCTGCTGATCGGTTTTCGCGGCGCCGTGCTTGTCATCACGCACGATCGTCGCTTTCTGGACCGGATCTCAACGCGGGTCATCGAACTGGATCGCGGCAAACTGCGCTCCTATCCGGGCAGTTTCGCCGAGTACCAGCGTCGAAAGGCCGAACAACTTGAGGCAGAAGCGCAGGAACAGGCGCGCTTCGACAAGCTGCTCGCCCAGGAGGAAGTCTGGATCCGCAAAGGTGTCGAGGCCAGGCGCACCCGCAATGAAGGCCGGGTCAGGCGGCTTGAAGGACTTCGTCGAGAACGTGCAGCCCGACGTGATCGCCTGGGCAGCGTTCAGCTGGCTCTGAACGCAGGCGAACGCTCAGGCAAGCTGGTTGCGGAGCTGACCCATGTCAGCAAGTCCTGGGGAGAACGCTGTATCGTGCGCGACTTCAGCACGATCATCCAGCGCGGCGATCGGGTTGGCCTGGTTGGTCCGAATGGCGCCGGCAAGACCACAATGCTCAGGCTGATCCTCGGCGAGCTTGCCTCCGACAGCGGCAAGGTGCGCCTGGGCACCAATCGTGAAGTAGCCTACTTCGACCAGTTGCGGGAACAACTTGACGAGGAAGCGACGCTGACTGAAACGATCAGCCCCGGGTCTGACTGGGTCGAAATCGGCAAGCAGCGCATCCACGTGATGACCTATCTGGGCCGTTTTCTGTTTGCACCGCAGCGCGCACGCTCCCCGGTGCGCAGCCTCTCAGGCGGGGAGCGAAACCGGCTGCTGCTGGCCCGACTGTTTGCGCGCCCGGCCAATGTGCTGGTTCTCGACGAACCGACGAATGACCTGGATATTGAGACTCTTGAACTGCTCGAGGAACTGCTCGACGAATACGACGGCACAGTGCTGCTCGTAAGCCATGACCGCAGCTTTCTGGATAATGTCGTCACGCAGACGATCGCCGCACTGGGTGACGGCAACTGGCGTGAATACGCTGGCGGATACGCCGACTTCGAGCAGGCCAGGGCACGTGAACAGCAGGCCCAGCGGCAGCCTGACGAAAAACTTGGACAGGCAGCTCGAACAAAGGATTCGGCGGCATCCGGATCGGTCGAGGCGGCGCCGGCAGCAGCACGCACAAGTCGCACAAAGCTGTCGTATAAAGATCAGCGTGAGCTGGATGCGCTTCCCGAGCGAATTGCCGCGCTTGAGCAGGAGCAAAAAACGCTGGCTGACACCCTGGCCGACCCGCAGACTTACCAGCAGCCCGGTGTCGATCTGAAAACAATGAATGAACGGGTTGCGCAGATTGAGAGCGAATTGCTCGAATGCCTGGAACGCTGGGAGCAACTCGAAGGCAAGACGGGATGAATCAACGCAAAACCGAGGAGTTGGGCATCGGCCAAGCACCGAATCATTCAGAGGACTCTCCAGGTGCCGGCGATCTGACCATCGTGCAGCTGGATCCGCGGGAGCCACGGCATGCGCAGGCCCTGATCGATCTGCTCGATGAATATGCCGCAGGTCCGACAGGGCGAGGATACGGGCTGGATGAAGAGGTGCGAACCCGCCTGCCACAACTGCTGGCACACAAGCCGCATTACGTCGGCTGGCTGGCGTTCATCGATGGTCAGGCTGCAGGGGTGGTCAACTGCTTTGAAGGGGTGTCAACCTTCAGGGCAGAACCGCTGCTGAACATTCATGATATTGCAGTGTCGCCGCGATTCCAGCGCCGCGGAATTGCTACCGCATTGCTGGCCGCAGTCGAGCGACAAGCCCGCGCCACAGGGTGCTGCAAGATCACACTCGAGGTGCTTGAAGGTAACGTGTCGGCCGTCGCTGCTTATCTGAAGACGGGCTTCGAGCCCTACGAGCTCGATCCGGCGATGGGCCGTGCGATGTTCTTCGAACGCAAGTTTTACTGACCCCTACCCGAGGAGACTACGATGCCGTCATTCGACGTTGTCTGCGAAGCCGACATGGTTGAAGTGCGCAACGCACTCGACCAGGCCAACAAGGAAATTTCAAATCGCTTCGACTTCAAGGGCTCGGATGCCCGCGTCGAACACAAGGAACATGAGTTGACGCTTTATGCGGATGACGAGTTCAAGCTCGGCCAGGTACGCGATGTGATGGTCAGCAAGTTTGCCAAGCGCAATGTCGATGTCCGCTTTCTTGAATACGGTGATCCGCAAAAGATCGGCGGTGACAAGATGAAACAAGTGGTCACGCTGCGCCACGGCGTTTCAGGCGATCTGGGCAAGCGGATTGTCCGCCTGATCAAAGACAGCAAGATGAAGGTTCAGGCGAGCATCCAGGGTGATACGGTGCGCGTTACCGGCAACAAGCGGGACGATCTGCAAAGCGCAATCGCGCTTCTCAAGAAAGATGTGACCGATGTGCCGCTGAACTACGAGAACTTCCGCGACTGACCGCAGTGGGATCCGGCGGGTTGTAGATCAACCACAACGGGCCGGAAACCGGGCCCACTCTGACGGATATTCAGGTCACGGGGATCTGGCATCCGACCGCGCACGCTGATCGCCCTGAGCCGGACGATCAGCCGGCGGATGT
>JAURMJ010000247.1 GCA_030830765.1 Quisquiliibacterium sp. | reverse complement strand
ATGCTTTAAAAAAATTTATTATTTATTTTTTTATAATGTTATATAATAAAATGAGTTTAAATCAAATTGTTAACCCAGTCGGTTTATCAGGGCTCGATGTTGAACTGCATGCGAACATCGAATTGCCGGGGGAGGTCAGTGCAGCGCTCGATTCGGGGGCAGCCGGCATCGGCCTGTTCCGCTCCGAATTCCTGTTCCTGAACCGCCCCGAGCCCCCGGGCGAAGATGAACAGTACGAGGCCTACCGCGAGGCGGTGATCGGGATGCGGGGCAAGCCGGTCACGATCCGCACGCTCGATGTCGGTGCTGACAAGGTGTTGAATCCCGGCGACATCGTCTCAATCACCAATCCGGCGCTGGGCCAGCGCGCAATCCGGTATTGCCTTGCGCGGCCGGAGATGTTCCTGACCCAGCTGCGGGCCATCCTGCGCGCGTCGGCGCATGGGCCGGTCAGGCTGCTGATCCCGATGCTGGTCAACTGCAACGAGATCGACCAGACACTGCGTCTGATCGACCAGGCGCGCGAACGACTGCGCGAGCGCCGCCAGCTGTTCGACGAGAATATGCCGGTCGGCGGCATGATCGAAGTGCCGGCGGCCGCGCTGTCGGTCGGCCTGTTTCTGAAGCGGCTCGACTTCCTGTCGATCGGCACCAACGACCTGATTCAGTACACCTTGGCCATCGATCGGGCTGATCATGCGGTGTCGCCACTGTACGATCAGTTCCATCCGGCCGTGCTGCGTCTGATCAGCATGACGATCAAGGCTGGCCAGCGTGCCGGCAAGCCGGTGGCGGTCTGCGGTGAGATGGCCGGCGACCATGCTGCAACACGCCTGCTGCTGGGCATGGGTCTGAAGCAGTTCTCGATGCATACGGCCAGCCTGCTGGTCGTCAAGCGCGAGATCCTGCTGGCCGATACGGCGAAACTCGTCCCGAAAGTCACGCGGCTGCTCGGCACGGAGGATCCAATCAGAGTTCAAAACTCACTGGCTCGGCTGCGCAGTGTGAGCACAGAGCGTCGCGACGACGCACAGACGCGCGGCTGAGTCTGCTCGTCGCCTCGCGCCTCGGTATGGACGACCAGTTTGACATCCCGCCCCCCGGTCAGTAAGGTCACGGGCTGCGCCGATTTGAGATCCAGCTTGCGGGCGCGTTAAAAATTCGGCTAAAGCGGCGGGCAGTGAACACCAGCAAACCCGACCGAGCCAACGCAAGCCGGTCGGTTTTTTTTTGGGGTGATGTTTTGGAGAGTCCTCGCGTGTCAGACGCGCAGCCAGCTTCAGTCGGAGCCGTCCAGGTCCAGCGGATGCAGTTTGCCCAGCCGCTTGCCCTGCGCAGCGGCGCGACCATCCGCGATTACGAACTGGTCTACGAGACCTACGGTACGCTCAATCCGCAGCGCTCAAACGCGGTGCTGATCGCTCACGCACTCAATGCCTCACACCATGTCGCCGGTGTCTATGCGGAGGAACCCGACAACCTTGGCTGGTGGGACAACATGGTTGGCCCAGGCAAGCCGGTCGATACCAACCGTTTCTTCGTGATCGGGGTGAACAATCTGGGCAGTTGCTTCGGTTCCACGGGGCCGATGTCGATCAACCCGGCAACGGGCGAACTCTACGGTCCCGACTTTCCTGTGATCACCGTCGAAGATTGGGTCGATGCGCAGGCGCGTCTGGCTGATGCACTGGGCATCCGCCGTTTTGCCGCGGTGATGGGCGGCAGCCTTGGGGGCATGCAGGCATTGGCCTGGAGCTTTCTGTACCCGGAGCGGGTCGGTCATTGCGTGGCCATTGCCACCACACCCAAGCTGTCGGCGCAAAACATTGCTTTCAATGAGGTTGCGCGCCGCGCGATCGTCACCGACCCGGAGTTTCACGGCGGCCGCTTCTACGATCACGGCGTTGTGCCAACCCGCGGACTGCATGTTGCGCGGATGATCGGGCACATCACATACCTGTCTGATGATGTGATGGCCGAGCGCTTCGGGCGCATGTTGCGCGGCGGCGGCGGTTATGGGTTTTCCTTCGATGTTGAATTCGAGATTGAGTCCTACCTGCGCTATCAGGCAGAGAAATTCGCCCGGTACTTCGATGCGAACACCTATCTGCTGATCACGCGTGCGCTCGATTATTTTGATCCTGCGCAGACGCATGGGGGCGATCTCACGTCCGCACTGTCGACGACGCAGGCCGGCTTCCTCGTTATTTCGTTCTCCACCGACTGGCGCTTTGCGCCGGCGCGCAGTCGCGAGATCGTCCAGGCGCTGTTGCGCAATGGCCGCGATGTCACCTATGCCGAAGTCGATGCGCCGCATGGTCATGATGCTTTCCTGCTTGATGACCCGCAGTACCACGCCCTGGTACGGGCCTATTTCGAGCGGGTTGCGCAGGAGGTTCAGGCATGAGGGCTCCAGGCAGGAACACAGAATATCCGTTGGTGTTTAGTTGGGCGGCAGGCACGCAAGGAGGGTGGCAATGAGAGCGCTTGCGCCCAATTCCCCGAGTCGGCTGCGTCCGGATCTCGCGCTGATCGCTGACTGGATTCAGCCCGGCGCCCGGGTGCTCGATCTTGGCTGCGCCGATGGTGCGTTGCTCGCCCACCTGCAGGCGGCCAAGGGCTGTCACGGCTATGGGGTCGAAATCGACGATGAGGCAGTGCTCGGCTGCGTGCGCCGCGGCGTCAACGTGATTCAGCAGGACATTGAAGGCGGGCTCGGCATGTTCGGGGCAGGCCTGTTCGATATCGTCATTTCATCGATGGCGATTCAGGCCACGCACAAGACCGAGTACGTGCTGCGCGAAATGAGTGCAGTCGGCCGCGAGGGGATCGTGTCCTTCCCCAACTTCGGCCACTGGTTCCATGCCTGGTCGATTCTGCGGGGCACGATGCCGGTGTCCAAGGAGATGCCCTACCAGTGGTACGACACGCCGAACCTGCACCTGGCGACGGTCCGTGATTTTGAGGCGCTGCTCGTGCAACTCGGGCTTCGCATCGTCCAGCGCGCGTTTCTGGCTGATGGTGAACCGGTGACGGTGCTGCCATCCCTGCGGTCCACGCAGGCGATCTATCGTTTCGCCAAGGCCTGATTCCGGCCGGTGCAGGATGCCTCCATTCAGGAGGGATCTCTTTTGCAAGCTGAAACCTGGCTCGAGCATGCTGTCTGGTGGCAGCCAGGCGGGTCGTCAGGTTCGGGCGCGCGGATCGACAAGAGACTGACTCACGGAGGCTTGATGCAGATGACTTCCCGGCAACGCAACGACATGCAATTTCCCCGATCCGTTCAGACCCTGCTGCGGTCCGCACTGCTTGCGACCGGCCTGTGCACTTTGCCACTGGCCGGTCTTGCTGGTGAGAAATCAATGCAGCGTATCGACCGTTTCGAGATTGACCGCACGGAGGTCAGCGTCGGTGAATTCCGTCGCTTTGTTCAGGCCACCGGACTGGTGACCTCGGCGCAAAAGGAAGGCGGGCTCGTCTATGAACTGGGCTGGGTGAACAAGCCCGGCTGGGCCTGGTCCACTCCGTATGGCAAGCCGGCCTCTGAGGATGAGCCGGCTGTTCACGTGAACTTTCATGAGGCTGCTGCCTATTGCCGCTGGGCCGGCAAGCGACTGCCGACTGACCGGGAATGGACCGAAGCCGCTTATGTCGAGCATCGGGAAACACCAGAGGCACCGTTTGTGCGCGGTCAGCGCTATCGATACCCGACGGGAGACACGCCTCAAGGCGCAAACTGCCTGGACGATTGCGGTCCGGTTAATCCGGTGAAGCACGGCGCCGGGTTGATGCGAGGTGCCGGTCATGCACGGATCGGCACCACGAAAGCCGGGGTCAACGGCTTGTTCGATATGGGGGCCAACGCCTGGGAATGGGTCGACGCAGCCGATGGCTCCGGTCGCCGCACGCGGGGCGGCTCCTGGTGGTACGGAGAGGCACAGATGCGCGAATCGTATCTGGCATCCAAGCCGCCGTTGTTCGGTGCCATCTACATCGGCTTTCGTTGCGCGAAGGATCTCTGACAGGTCTTGTAGTCTGCCGGCGTCCCGCGTGTCCAGAGCATGTCCAGGCGCAGAGGATGGAGTTGCAGTTCGACAGGGTGCCGGTGCCGCTGAGCAGGATGTGCAAGTCAGGGGTCGCGTCGGCACGAGGCTGAGAATGAACGGGCCTACTTGATCAATGTGCCCTGAATGACTTAGGTTGCATGCACCGACCTTACTGTAATCGAGCCTGCATCATGCAACTGACCCAAGCCCAGATCGAGGCCTATCACCGCGACGGTTATGTCGCGATCCCTGATGTGTTCACCCGCGAGGAGGTGGCCGTCCTGAACAAGGCGCTGGATGAGTTCATCGTCAGCGATCGGCCGGAGATCCACATGCAGCGCCGGGGCACCGAAGCGCCGCGCCTGATCTATGCCGCCGACCGCTACAGCGAGGCTTATCGGCGCCTGTCGCTGCATCCGCGTTGGATTACCCCTGCCAGACAACTGCTCGACAGCGAGGTCTACATCCACCAACTGCGCATCAATCCGAAGGCGCCGTTCGATGGCGAGTCATTCTGGTGGCACCAGGACTACGGGACCTGGCGTCTTGAGGACGGGATGCCGACCTCACGCGCGCTGATGATCGCGATTTACCTGAACGATGTCGATGCCACCAACGGGCCGCTGATGGTGATTCCCGGCTCCCATCATCATGGTCACATTGATGAAAACAATCCGGACCGCAACCCGACCGGCTACACGGTGGTGGATATCGACCGCCCGGCCATCGAGAAGCTGGCCGCCGAGCATGGCATTCGTGCCATGACCTTCAACGCGGGCAGCGTGATGTTCATGAACTGCAATCTGGTCCATGCCTCGCCGGAAAACCTGACGCCGGACCGCCGCACCATTGTTTATGTGAACGCCAACTCGGTGGAGAACAAGATCACGAAGCTGGTTCGGGCAACGCATCATGCCAACCGCGATTTCACACCGCTGGTGCCACTGGCCGATGATTGTCTGAGAGAGCTTGCGTAATCAGTCTCGCAGATCGGCCACCGTCGCGCGAAACGCATTCATCTCATCGTCCGGCCAGGACGGGCAGGGCGATGAGACTCCTTCTGGTGTGCATTGCATGCTGATCCTGAATCCCCGTGCCGGTCGTCAGGCCTATCCCGAAGCACTGGCCGCCCTCCTGAATCTGGAACGGGCCCGGCAGGCCCGGCAGTGGCTGTCGCACTGGTCTGGCATGGCCGCAGAGCCGACCCCGCTGTACGAGCTGCCTGACACGGCCGAACGCGTTGGTGTTGCAAGGGTCTGCATCAAGGACGAATCGGTGCGATCGCCGCTGGGCAGCTTCAAGGCCCTGGGGGCTCCGATTGCCCTGGTCTGCCAGATCCTGCGCTGGCATCCCGACTTTGAGCCGACGGCCATTCTGTCCGGACGCTATTCGAAGCCATTGGCCGGCCATAACGTCATCAGTGCCACCGATGGCAATCATGGCCGCGCCCTGGCGGCGGCGGCGCGGGATGCGGGCTGCCGCTGCGTCATCGTTCTTCATGCACAGGTGAGTATCGAGCGCGAGCAGGCGATTGCCGCCTTCGGCGCCCGCATCGTGCGCATTGCGGGTAATTACGATCAGTCTGTCGAAGAAGCAGCCCGACTGGCGCAGGTCAACGGCTGGCAGGTGATCTCGGATACGTCCTATCCGGGCTACGAGGAAATTCCGCGCGATGTGATGCAGGGCTATGCAGTGATCGCCTTGGAGAGCATTGAGCAGACGGGTATGGCGGCGAATCCAGAAGCCGGCTTCACCCATGTCTTCCTGCAGGGTGGCGTGGGTGGTTTTGCTGCGGGCGTCGCCAGCGGCCTGTGGGAGGCGCTCGCAGCGGCGAGGCCTGTCTTCATCGTGGTTGAGCCGGCTCAGGCCGACTGCCTGCTGCAAAGCGCGCTTCAGGGCAGGGCGACCAAGGCAGCCGGTTCGGTGGACTCTGTGATGGCTGGCCTGGCCTGTGGTGAAGCTTCACCGCT
>JAURMJ010000246.1 GCA_030830765.1 Quisquiliibacterium sp. | reverse complement strand
GTGAAATGCGCATGGCGTGTGGCTGCACAGTTGGGAATCATGGCAACCGGCTTGCTGGCCGCGTGGGTCGGGTACATCGCAATCTTCACGTCAAGCACCGTGGTCAGTCCCCCGAGTCCCTGAGCGCCGATGCCCAGAGCATTGACCTTTTCATAGAGCTCGATGCGCAGCTCCTCGGTCTTGTTGGCCGGTCCGCGAGCAAGCAGCTCGTGCATGTCCAGCGGATCCATCAGGGACTCCTTGGCCATCAGCGTGGCTTTTTCTGCGGTACCGCCGATCCCGATGCCCAGCATCCCCGGAGGGCACCAGCCGGCACCCATGGTTGGCACCGTCTTCAGAACCCAGTCGACGACCGAATCCGACGGATTGAGCATCACGACCTTGGATTTGTTCTCCGAGCCGCCCCCCTTGGCGGCGACAGTGACTTCAACCGCTTCGCCCTCAACAAGTTCAACGAAGAGTACGGCCGGCGTGTTATCGCCGGTGTTCTTGCGTTCGAACTGCGGATCCGCAACGACCGATGCGCGCAGCACATTGTCAGGATGCATGTAGCCGCGGCGCACGCCTTCGTCGACCGCCGCCTGCAGCGAGCCTGAAAACCCCTCGAAGCGCACGCCCATGCCGACTTTCATGAACACGTTGACGATGCCTGTGTCCTGACAGATTGGGCGATGGCCTTGGGCGCTCATCCTTGAGTTGGTCAGGATTTGCGCGATTGCGTCCTTCGCCGCCGGGCTCTGCTCGGTTTCATAGGCTCGGGCCAAGTGCCGGATGTAGTCGGCTGGGTGGTAGTAGCTGATGAATTGAAGCGCTGCGCCGATCGACTCGACGAGGTCTTCCATTTTGATCACTGACATGGCGTACTCCGAGGGAGGATTTTTGGATGACTGGAAAAGCGGCCCAGGATGTTTTCAGTGCCCGTTGCTGGTTTTGCCTGCGTGCTCAGACCCGGGTTTGTGCTTGCCCGGCGGGGCAAGCATCAATCGGTCGATCAGCGCGATTGAAACGGCCGAGATCAGGAACACCATATGAATCACGGTCTGCCAGAGCAGCGTATGAAAGCTCAGCGTGCCGGCTGAAATGAAGCTCTTGAGCAAATGGATTGACGAGATGCCGATGATCGCCGTGGCCAGTTTGACCTTCAGGACGTTCGCGTTGACATGCGACAGCCATTCGGGTTGGTCAGGGTGGTTTTCCAGGCGCAGTCGCGACACGAAGGTTTCATAGCCCCCAACGATCACCATGATCAGCAGATTGGAGATCATCACGACATCGATCAGCGACAGAACGATGATCATGATCACCGTTTCCTTATTGCGCTCCGTGATCCCAAGGCGTTGCACTGTCTGGTCAAGAGAATCCGGGTTCCAGAGCATCTCGACCAGGTGGAAGAGCTCCTCGACGAACAGGAATACATAGACCACCTGAGCTACGATCAGCCCCAGATAAAGTGGCAGCTGCAGCCAGCGACTCGCGAAAATCAGCCTGGGGACTACGCTGATCGGTTTGTTTTCGTCGATCTTCATCTGGGTTTGAACGCGTTGTGGGAAGCCTGGGATTTTATCGGATTTACGCCTGCGACCGCTGCATCGGGCTTATCGATCCGAAGAGCAATGAAGTAAGCGCGAAGTAAGTGTGTCTGCCTATCGTCGTAGAATTGCTTGCACAGAGTCACCATTCCATTCGCCAAGGAGTAATGCCCATGTCTGCGCAGATCGAATCCGTCCTGCAGGAGTCCCGCGTGTTTGCACCACCCGAGGCATTTGTTCAGCAGGCAACGATTTCAGGCATGGCCCGTTACGAGCAGCTGTGCGCAGAGGCGCAAAAGGATCACGCCGGTTTCTGGGCCAACCTGGCCCGTGAGCATCTGGTCTGGCACAAGCCTTTCACTCGCACGCTCGATGAATCCAATGCACCGTTCTACAAGTGGTTCGAGGATGGTGAACTCAACGTCTCGTACAACTGCCTGGATCGTCATCTGGGGACGCCCACCGAGAACAAGACAGCCATCATCTTTGAAGCGGACGACGGCAAGGTGGTCAATGTCACGTACAAGGAGCTGCATGGCAAGGTCTGCGAGTTTGCCAATGCGTTGAAGTCTCTGGGTTACAAGAAGGGTGAGCGCGCAATCATCTACATGCCGATGTCGGTTGAGGGGGTGGTGGCGATGCAGGCCTGCGCGCGCCTTGGCCTGATCCACTCGGTCGTGTTCGGCGGGTTCTCGTCCAAGAGCCTGCAGGAACGCATTCAGGATGCGGGCGCAACCTTGGTCATCACGGCTGACGAACAAGTTCGTGGCGGCAAACACATACCGCTGAAGCCAGCGGTGGACGAAGCCTTTGAACTGGGCGGCTGCGAGTCGGTGCGCAAAGTCATCGTCTACCAGCGGACCGGAGCTGCGACTCGGATGAAGGAAGGGCGGGACCTGACCTGGTCGCAGGCGGTCAGCGGGCAGTCGGCCCAGTGCGAGCCTGAGTGGGTCGGCGCCGAACACCCGCTGTTCATTCTCTATACGTCCGGCTCGACCGGAAAGCCCAAAGGAGTTCAGCATTCATCGGGAGGCTATCTGCTGCATGCAGCGCTGACCGTGAAATGGACCTTTGACATCAAGCCAAGCGATATCTTCTGGTGCACCGCAGACATTGGCTGGGTGACGGGGCACACCTACATCGCCTATGGTCCGCTGGCCTGTGGCGCGACGCAGATCGTCTTTGAAGGCGTTCCAACCTTCCCGAATGCCGGTCGTTTCTGGGAAATGATTCAGCGTCACAAGGTCACGATTTTCTATACCGCGCCCACGGCAATCCGATCGCTGATCAAGGCCGCTGACACCACGCCGGACACGCATCCGAAGAACTATGATCTGTCCTCATTGCGCCTGATGGGCTCGGTCGGCGAGCCGATCAATCCGGAAGCCTGGATGTGGTACTACAACAATGTCGGTGGCGCACATTGTCCGATTGTCGACACCTTCTGGCAGACTGAAACTGGTGGCCACATGATTACGCCGTTGCCGGGGGCCACGCCGCTTGTGCCTGGTTCCTGCACCTTGCCGTTGCCCGGTGTGACCACCGCGATCGTCGATGAGACGGGTCATGATCTGCCCAATGGTACGGGTGGCATTCTGGTCATCAAAAAGCCCTGGCCCTCAATGATTCGCACAATCTGGGGTGATCCGGAGCGTTTCAAGAAGAGTTACTTCCCTGCAGAGCTCAAAGGCTATTACCTGGCCGGCGACGGCGCAGTCCGTAACAAGGAGACCGGCTATTTCACGATCACCGGTCGGATCGACGATGTGCTGAATGTATCCGGCCATCGGATGGGGACGATGGAAATCGAGTCGGCGCTGGTGGCCAACCCGCTGGTTGCGGAGGCTGCCGTGGTCGGACGACCCGACGATGTGACCGGTGAGGCGATCTGCGCGTTTGTCGTGCTCAAGCAGGCCCGTCCAAGCGGTGACGACTCCAAGAGAATCGCAAATGATTTGCGCAATTGGGTTGGTCACGAAATCGGCCCGATCGCCAAGCCCAAGGAAATTCGCTTCGGCGACAATTTGCCGAAGACCCGCTCCGGCAAGATCATGCGCCGCCTGCTCAGAGCACTGGCCAAGGGCGAGGAAATCACCCAGGATGTGTCGACGCTGGAAAACCCAGCCATCCTGGAGCAGCTCAAGCAAAGCATTTGACGCTGCGCAATGTCCTGCGGGACCCTCAGGGTCTGATCCGATGCTGAGCTTGGTGGTTTCACTCAAGGGGCTGATCGAATTGCTGGGCGTGCTGGTGCTCGCGCAGGAAATTGTCCGACTGATCAGCTTCGGGAGACATCAGTCCAACCCGGTCTTCCGGCTGCTCGCATTTTTCTCACGGCCGGTCATGAAGCTCGCGCGTTGGATCAGTCCCCGGCTTGTCATCGAGCGTCATCTGCCTGCCGTGGCGCTTCTGATGCTAGCCGTCGTCTGGTTCTGTCTGGTGCTTGCAAAGGCTTATCTGTCAGCGCTTGGCGCGACCGAGGTGTAGGGCTTGCCGGTTCTGTTCAGGGTGTTCATCCTTCGGCAGCTGGCAACTGTCGCGTTGGCGCTCGGACGAACGGGCTTCGCAATCGATTGCTGGCAGAAGATCCGCAGGCTAGAGCCACAGAACGCGGATGTGCTGGCCACCCTCGCGTATTTGCGGGCGGGATGCGGAGACCTGAAGGCGGCCTGTCGGTTGCTGGACAAGGCTGTTGCGCTGGCGCCCGCCCGCGCGGCTCATCGTTTCAATCGAGGATATCTGTTCCAGCAGCAGGAGCTGCATCAGGCTGCATTGCAGGATTTTGAGCAAGCGCTTGTGCTCGACCCGGCACTTGATCGGGCCTGGTACGGCAAGGCCTTGTCACTGATCAGGCTTAACCGACTGAACGACGCAATCGAGCCGCTCAGGCGCAATACCGAGTTGCAGCCGATGAGCCCTTACGGTTGGTACCAGCTGGCGCATGTTCACCATCGCTTGGGCGATGCAGGCAGTGTCGCCCGAGTGATCCGACGGATCGCCCAGTTTGAACCGGCCGTCGCGCGCAAACTGATCCAGGAGACCGGCGTTGATCCGTAAAGGCGTCGCGATGACTGTCTTGGCCGCCGACGCAGTCCGTTCGGCCTGCCTGCTGTGCGGTGTACCGCGCCCGATTCTGTTCGTGCCGGGGTTCACCCGGCCGGCCCGTTCCGGATGAATCCATGAAATTGTCGAACCAGCATCGAGCCTACTGGCGCAGGACAGTCGCATTGACCGTCATCTTGTTGCTGCTCTGGTTCGTTGTCACATTTGTCGTGGCCTTTCATGCGCGCTCGCTCAACGATCAATACACCTTTCTCGGGTTCCCACTCGCCTTCTACATGGGTGCACAAGGAGCTTTACTCGTCTACCTGCTGATCGTCTGGGTTTACTCCCGATTGATGGGGTATCTGGATCGGGTCTATCAGGTCAATGAGGACGACGACCGATGAGTGCCGCGCAAAGTCCTCGCAAGGCATCGAATCGACGTCTGAACAGGCTGTACGCCTTTTATACGCTCGGTTTTCTTGGTTTTGTGCTGATCCTTGCCCTGCTTGAGCAGCTGGGCCTTCCGCGCAAGACGATGGGGTACATCTTTTTGCTGGCAACCGTGCTGTTGTATGCGGCAATCGGCATCATGAGTCGGACCAGCGATGTGGTTGAGTACTACGTTGCCGGGCGGCGAATCCCCGCCATGTTCAATGGCATGGCTACTGGGGCTGACTGGATGTCAGGGGCTTCGTTTGTCGCTCTGGCCGGGGGGCTGTACCTGAGTGGGTATTCGGGCCTCGCCTACGTCATGGGATGGACCGGGGGTTACGTGCTCGTCGCCTTGCTGCTTGCGCCCTATCTGCGCAAGTTCGGGCAGTTCACGATTCCTGATTTTCTTGGCGCGCGCTATGGCGGTGATATTCCCCGGCTGCTCGGTATTGTGATTTCGGTGCTTTGTTCGTTCACCTATGTGGTCGCTCAGATCTATGCAGTCGGGATCATCACAACGCGTTTTACCGGTGTCGACTTCTCGGTCGGCATCTTCCTCGGGCTGGCAGGGGTTCTGGTCTGCTCGTTCCTGGGCGGCATGAAGGCAGTGACCTGGACGCAGGTTGCTCAATACATTGTTCTGATCATCGCGTATTTGATTCCCGTCGTCTGGCTTTCAATCAAGCAGACAGGTAATCCGGTGCCTCAGCTCGCGTACGCCCAACAGCTGGTCAAGATTACGCAACGCGAAGAGCAGTTGATCTCCGATCCGCGTGAAAACGAGGTTCGCCGAATCTTTGCCGAGCGATCCAAGGCAGCAGCCCGTAAGCTGAAGGATCCTGCGCGCTGGTTCGCTCAGGACCGTAATGATCTGGAGGCCACACTCGCTGATGCCGTGCGCCTCGGAGATGCAGAGGCAATTCGTCGGGCCAAGACCGAGCTTGATCGCTATCCGACGAATCTGGAGGCGGCGATCACCCGTTGGCAACGGGAAATTTCCGAAGGTGACCGGGCGGCTCCGATCCTGCGTCACGCTGAGGCTTTTCCTGGGCGAGATGAGCAGAGCCGCTCCGAGGGACGCCTGAATTTTCTTGCGTTGGTGTTTTGCCTGATGGCCGGGACGGCTGCGTTGCCGCATATTCTGATGCGTTACTACACCACTCCGTCGGTTCGGGAAGCACGCGAGTCGGTGACCTGGTCGCTGCTTTTCATTCTTTTTCTCTACGTGACGGCTCCGGCGCTGGCGGTACTGGTCAAATATGTCGTCTACCACGACGTGGTCGGTCTGGCATTCACGCAGTTGCCTGAATGGATCCAGAGCTGGCAGCGGGTTGATCCGGGTCTGCTCGCTCTGACTGACATGAATGCAGATGGCATCGTGCAGTCGGCTGAAATCACGATCCAAGCCGATATTGTCATGCTCGCAACACCCGAGATCGGAGGTTTACCCTATGTGATTTCGGGGCTGGTGGCGGCCGGTGGACTGGCGGCATCGCTGTCCACAGCCGATGGTCTTTTATTGACGATGGCCAACGCGCTTTC
>JAURMJ010000245.1 GCA_030830765.1 Quisquiliibacterium sp. | reverse complement strand
GGACGGATCGCTGTTCCTTTGGAGAACAGGCTGTCGATGACCGTGCGCACGGTCGGGTAATGCGTGAATGCGACCAGCAGGATGGCAGCCGGCATCAGCAGCAGCCAGCCGTGGATGTGTCGCATCAGGTTGCGGTTTTCGGGCACAGGAATCCTCGCGCAATCACAGCGGGCGCGGGCAGCCAGGCCGCCTCAGATTGCCTGGCCCGCCCGTCCCTTCGGGTCAGCGGTAACCCTTGAGCAGATTTTCTGCGGTTGCCTGAGCTTCCTTCAGGGCAGCTTCCGGCGTCTTGCTGCCAGTCAGAGCAGCCTGCAACGCATCGTCGAGGGCCTTGCGTACACGTCCCGCCTGATAGGTCGACAATTCCGCGGTTGCGTACTGCAGCTGATCTCTGGCCACTGCTGCGTACGGGAAATCCTTAACATACGCTTTGAGCTTGGCCGTTTCATAGGCGGCCGGGCCAACGCCCATGTAACCGGTTGCCATCGACCACTGAGCAGAGCGTTCCGGCGAGGTCATGTACTTGATCAGTTTCATCGCCGCGGTTCGCTCTGCGGGCGATGTTTTCTTGAAGATGTAGAAGTTTCCGCCCCCGGTTGGTGTGCCGCGGCGCTTGTTGGCCGGCAGCATGGCGACGCCGAAATCGAACTTAGCCTCCTTCTTGACTGCCGTCAGATTTCCGGTCGAGTGCCACATCATCGCCGTTTTTCCTTCGACGAAATTCTTGCGCAGCGTCCCCCACTCGATCGCCCCCTCCGGCATGACCTTGTGCTTGGCGCCCAGGTCGCGCCAGAACTGCAGGGTTTCGACGGTGGGCTTTGCATCAAAGTTTGTCTTGTTGCCCGCGCCATTCATCAGCTGCTGTCCGTTCTGCATGGCGAGTGCACCGAACATCCAGTACGGGTAACCGGTTGACGGGATCATCAGGCCCCACTGGGATCCGTCGGATTTGGTCAGCTTCTTGCCTGCACTGATCAGTTCTTCCCAGGTTGCTGGTGCCTTTTCCGGGTCGAGTCCAGCGGCCTTGAATGCGGCCTTGTTGTAGTACATGACGATTGTCGAGCGCTGGAACGGGATGCCCCAGGTCTTGCCTGCCGTCACACCGTTCTCCATCAGCGACGGGTAAAACGATTTGAGCCACTGGCGTTCAGCGTCGGTCTTGACGATGTCATCGAAGGCCACGATCGCGTCTTGCTCAATCAGTTCGTACAGGTCGATGGAGAACATCACTGAGAGCTGCGCCGGGTTGCCGCTTTTGAGTGCAGCCAGAGCCTTGATGCGGGCGTCGTTGTAGTTGCCGGCATAGATTGCCTTGACATTGATGTCACTGTTCTCCTTCATGAAGTCGGCGACCATCCCGTCAATGACCTTGGTCAGTGGACCGCCGACTGCGATCGGGTAGTACATGGTGAGCTCAGTCTTGGCATGCGAGATGCCGGGTGTCGCCGCGCCCAGTGCTCCGATGCACGCTGCGATGGCGGCGGTGATAAGTCCTCTCTTGCCTTTTTGGATCATCTTCTATCTCCGGTTGGTTTCAAACAGCAATTGCCCGCACAGACTGGTCGGTGCGAGAAGCACTTCGGATCAGGGGCGCGCAGTCGATCCGGCGCCGGGTGCCGAGACCCGCCGGCCGGCCGCATCGAAAAGGTGAACATCGACTGCCGCCCAACTCACACGAAGCTTGTCGCCGGCTATTGCCGAGGATCGACCCGAAACTCGCATCATCAGTTCCTGCTGGCCATGCCGCAGGCGCAGTACCGTTTCCGCACCCATGTAGTCGACCGCGTTGACTTTAACTGCCAGGCCGGTCTCTGAAACGACGATTGCCTCCGGTCGGATGCCAAGCTGCATGCCGTTTGCTCCGATTGGCAGCATGCCGGCCTGCAGGGATTCAGTGTCGAGCTCGGACGAATCCAGGACATTCATCGGCGGTGTTCCGAGAAACCGGGCCGCAAACACAGTGGCTGGGTTCTCATAAAGTGCGAATGGATCGCCAACCTGCTCGATGCGTCCATCGCGCAGCAGAACGACCTGGTCGGCCATCGACATCGCTTCGATCTGGTCATGAGTCACATAAACCATCGTCAGCCCCAGCTTGCGCTGCAGGGAATGAATCTCGTCGCGCATTTCAGCGCGCAGCTTTGCGTCGAGGTTCGAAAGTGGTTCATCCATCAGGCAGACTGGCTGGTCTGCGACGACCGCCCTCGCCAGCGCAACCCGCTGGCGTTGGCCGCCGGACAGCTGGGACGGTTTTCGATCGAGCAGCGTGTCGAGACCGACAAGTTTGGCGGCTTCCTGCAGACGCAACTCCCGTTGTGCGGAGGCGACTCGGCGGACTTTCAGTCCGAAAAGAATGTTTTCACGCACGTCCAAATGCGGAAACAAGGCATAAGACTGGAAAACCATCGAGACACCGCGCTGTGCGGGTTCCAGCCGGGTGACCTCACGCTGCCCGATTGCGATGCTTCCACCGGTGACACTCTCCAGGCCGGCAATCATGC